>CAZCKE010000183.1:0-7982 GCA_964499005.1 uncultured Tepidisphaeraceae bacterium | reverse complement strand
CTTGTAAACAGTAGTGCAGCCAACCACGGATAAAATCACATGCATTACGTCCGCGTGCGAGCACCTCATGGTGGCAACCGCCTGAGCACAGATAGCGCGCCCAGCAAGCGCTACATGGTGCCTGTGCGTGCACGTGGCGTTCAGCCAGCTAGTCATTTTGCCTCTTCCGGTCGATGCCCTCCGAAACATCCCCCATCTGACCATGTGCGTCTGCGACAAAGCGATGGCACGCGGCAAGATCGCCATCCGCAGAGACGCCGAGGTATCCAGCACCCGCGCCGCAGGTAAGGTCGGTGAGTCCCCTTGTGAATCTCGCGCAATGCATTCGCGACGTTGGCGAATGCATAACGCCTGCCAACCATTACCTGGCGTTCGAACTCAATCCCGCACTCGATCATCGCATTCAGCAGTCGAGTAAAATCTGCTGCTGAAAGTTCTCCGGCTCCTGTAGGTGAGCGGAGCACCGGCGAAAAGCCGACGGAGTGAAAACCCGCAGCCAGAAAGAATTCCAACGCTGTTCGGAGGTCAAAGTTACCGGGCAAAATGGTTGCACGAACGGAGACCTGCATCCGCCGTTGTCGTGCCAACAGCGGCCGCACTCTTTCCATAACTCGATCAAAGCTGCCCGTCCCGTCCTTAAACGGGCGTTGGCGATTGTGATCGTCGCGAAGTCCATCCATGCTGACGGTTACGGCAAAACCGTGCCGCTCGAAAAAGTCAGCGTCTTCTTCTTTCAATAGAGTGCCATTCGTCGTGATCGAGAATCCAACATGCACGTTCCGGGTTGCGGCCGTGTCGTTCGCGTAAATCGTGGCCTCTTGCAACACCGCTCGATTGATAAGCGGTTCGCCACCAAGAAATGCTACATTGATGCGGTTGCCGACTTGTGCGGACCCGATTAATAGGTCTATCGCCTGCCGCGCTGTTTGCAATGTCATGTTCTTCGCCGCACCGCCGAAATCTCCTTGCGAAGCATAACAATACGTGCATCCAAGGTTACACTTTTGCGCTGACCTTCCCCCCGAAATCATACCAAGTTCAATGTTAGTCTTTCCAGGTGTTTTCGCTGCTGGCGGCTTGCAGGACGATGGGATGGAAATCCCTGATCGCTCTCTGCCGCCTGGCAGGTCTGCGCCGGGGCGAGGCCATTGCCTTGCCGTGGTCGGGCGTGAACTTCGAGCAGCGGATGCTGACGGTGTTTGCAGAGAAGACCGGCGGGAAGCGGCAGGTGCCGATAGTCCCCCGTCTGCGTCAGATTCTGTTAGAGGCTTTTGAAAGGCGGTCGCCGCGGCAAACGCTGGCGTGCCAAGTTTCGATTCACTGTCTGTGGCGGAATTTTACCGTCATCCGCCAGCGCGCTGGCCTACCGGCATGGAAAGACGCCTTCCAGGTCATGCGGCGCAACTGCGAAACTGATTGGGCACAGCAATTCCCTCAATACGTCGTTTCGGAGTGGATCGGCCACGATATCACGGTCTCCGCGACGCACTATCTGCAAGTTCCCGCCATCCTATTCGACCAAGCATCCGGGCGAACGGCAGAGGCGGCGAGAAGTGTTCTGCCACAATCTGCCACAAAATCGCTCCTTCCCTCCTGAGACGCAAAGAGCTGAGCTCGCAAGCCCAGCTCTTTTTTGCAGTTACGAAAATCGGGGCGACAAGACACCAGTTGAACTTTTCGTGAGTTTTTGTGCCGAAATCAAGGGTCTGCGCCTGTAAGGCTATTCAGCGTCGCTACTGTGTTGTGGCCGGCTTTCAACGTTTAAGTGTCTTGCCGCGAGGGAACGGGTCGGCTATCACCGGGCTGCGCGATCAAGCCCCTAGGGCGGCCTTACGTTTATTTACCTTTACGTGCTACCGCCATGCGGCGACCCGGTTCGCTCACAACCGCATTCAGCTGATGTAATCCCTCGCAGGAACAACTCGGTATACAGCTGGCGGGCGGAGAGGGCGAGCATATACTTGTTGTTCGTATGGGAGTGCCTCTCTATGAACGATGGCGAGTTTCAAAGCTACTTGGACGCCCTTGCGCGAAAACACCTGCGCTACCAGCGGCTTGCGCGGTCGAAAATGCATTTCCCTGGTGAGTTGTCGCACGAACTCGATGAACTGACCCAATTGCGCCGGCTTCTCGAAGTAGTCGTTTACGACGATCACGATCAAGCGCTTCTCCAAATGTTGGTCCGCAGGGTCAACGAACGCTGCTGGATGATCGAGCAGGCGATTGAGACGATGCGGCGGGCCGGCGTGCTTGATGCCATCGACGAAGACCCACGCACGCTGTTCAGCGAAGTTCGCATTTCTGCCTTGCCGCCCGAGGATGTCGAATTGCTTCAAAGCGCCGGCCACAAGCATCCTGATGCCGAATTGATCTTGATCACCGAGTATTCACGACGGCACCTCGGGTACGACCGCTACCAAGAGAGGTTACCTTCGCAGGTGATCGAAGACGCACCCGAGGCTGTGAAGCGGGCGATAAAACACTTGGAAGCGCCGAGCGAAGAGTCGAACGTCGTTAAACACGATGTTCCCGAGAAGAAAAAACGGAAGATTCTAAACGGTGTTGGAAAGATTCTGTCGGGCAGCGTCCTTGGCGTCGGAAATGTTCTGCTTGGAACCGGCAGCATCGTTGCCCCAAATCCCGCGATCGCTGCCGGCGTCATTGCGTCGGGCGCTGCGGCAGTCGGCTCGATTTGTCAGGGACTCGGAGACCTACGCGGTGAATGACGCGATGGAGACCTTGCATGCCGACCACGGTGCCAATCACAGTTCAATCGCTTCCAGCTTGGGTACAATGGACGTTGCTTATCGTTCCCGCTGTCAGCGCGATTTTTGCGGCGACCGCCCTCTTCCTCAATTTCTACCAAGCGCGGCGCACCAATGCGCAAGCTCGATCGGCGTTGGTTGCCGGATGTCTTAAGGGATTTATTGATGATGATGCCATCCAGCGAGCTTTTTATCTGATCGAATACAGCAAGTTTGAATACCAGTCTGGCTTCCACGACTCGGAAACGGAACGAGACGTAGACAAACTGCTGCGGCACTTTGCGAATTTGGCACTTTCGTGGCAGAGCGGACTCCTCAGTCTGCAAGATGTCAGGCCAATGCAATAGTACCTGCTGCGCGTAGTGCGAAATCCCGGCATACGGAACTACCTTAACTTCATGGAGAAGTGGACGGAACGAGCTGGGGTGGGCAAGCATCCCTACGCGGTTTTAGAAGAACTCTGTCGCGCACTGCAGAAGCGCGGTGTAAGCACTTAACCAGAGGGGGCGAGTATGCCTGCGCGGAAGCCATCGGTTAAATCCTTTGGAGACACAGCCAAGAGCCTGGCTCGGAATCCACTGGGAATCATAGCGCTCTTCATCGTTCTCGTTTATGGGTTCGCGTCGCTCGTTACTGCGTTTGCGGGATCATTTAACACCGGCGAACGATTACCACTGATTTGGTTTCTCGTGCTGTTCCCGGTGCTTGTCTTAGGCGTATTTGCGTGGCTCGTGAGCAGGCATGGTGGGAAGTTGTACGGTCCATCCGACTATCGAGATGAGGGCAACTACGTCAAGGTGCAACTGAATCGATTAGAAGCAACCGTTGAAAAAGTCGGGATAGCCTTGCCGGAGGCGAAACAAACGCCAGCAAATGCTGTGTGGCTACAGAGGCGGCACGGCGACGCTCGACTAGCAGTCGCGCAGGCGCGTCTGGAGGTTGAACGCGAGTCTTTCCTTCTTTCCCGACACACGCTCAAGGACGCGGGTGCGCCGGGGTGGCCGGTACGAGAGTATCTTGAAAGATTGCGAACAGAGCGAGTTATCAAGCCAGAGCTTGCAGACAGCTTGGAAGAGTTCGTCGAGTTGGCAAACCGCATCGTGCATGGAACAGCGGCGACCGAAGAGCACCTTGAGCGAACGGCCACGTTGGGCAGTTCGCTGGTCGCAGGTTTACGCCACAAGCGGCTGGTTGCCGAATTGCAGCGAGAATTCGAAGGGCACTTGATCTGGCATAGGCATCGAGATGGACCGGGGAGTGCTGAGAAGTATCACTTCTGGTCCGCTGTGGCAGCTACGCTTCCGCAGTTTGAATACGATTATGACGTTTACGCTGAAGCCGCGAAGCGGCACAACGAACGCGACAAGCCGCGTGGCGGCCGCCATGCCGTCTACATTCTGTCGTTGGAGGAGTTTGTGTCCGTCCTTGAGTTCCGCGCGCAGGAGCTGGAACGAATTATTCCGACGTGGGGAAACACAAATTGGGACGAGGACGACGTTGTGCGATGGAAGTGGCCAAAGGAATGGGGCGACCTTGGATGGGATGGACCGATTCTCCGCGACAGAAAATCACTTTGGGCGGCAGAGGAGGACCTGATGCGCACGCGCGCGGCAATTCGGATTTACCGCGCGCAGCTTTCCAAGCACGGACATTAGTTTCGGCCAGGACATAAGTTGAGTTTGAGAAACACACAACTTTGCAGTTCAATTCCTGTCGCTTGGTCGCCATAAGACCTGAAAACCGTCGCAGATCCACGGTATGCGCCAGTCGCTTGAAATTATGCAAGCTGATTAGCTGACGGAAGTTGCGATAATTCTAGTTGTCGGTTCAACTGCGTCCCGTCAAATCGGGGTGACAAGATTTGAACTTGCGACCTCTTGGTCCCGAACCAAGCGCTCTAAACCAAGCTGAGCTACACCCCGCCAAAGTCGGCGGGTCGAAAGAATACCCTGACCTGTCCACAATGCAACCTGTTGCTATCCTATCGCGCTGTCTTATGCCGCTACTTATTTACATCGTCGATGCCTTCTCGTCCCGTCCTTTCGCCGGGAATTCGGCCGCGGTTTGCTTGCTCGACCGTCCGCGCGAGGCCGTCTGGATGCAGGCCTTGGCTCGGGAAATGAATCTGTCCGAAACTGCGTTCCCTGTTCGCGATAAGGGATTCTGGCAATTGAGATGGTTCACCCCAAAGGCCGAGGTGGACCTTTGCGGACATGCCACCCTTGCCAGCGCCCATATCCTGTGGGAAACGGGCACTGTGGCTCGCGGAGAGCCAATCGTTTTTGATACGCGAAGCGGAAAACTGTCGTGCGTCGCGAGCAACGGCTGGATCGACATGGATTTCCCGTCCGAGCCGCCGGTTGCGGCTGATGATCCGGGCGACTTGATCGCGGCATTGAATGCGCCCGGCGCTGTTCGTGGCAAAAAACGCAATCGCATGGATTACCTCGTCGAAGTCGCCGACGCCCAGACGTTGCGAAACCTCCAACCCGATCTGCGGGCTCTGGCCAAGCTGCCCGTTCGTGGCATCATCGTCACCGCGCGCTCCGACGAACCGCAATTTGATTTCCTCTCCCGCTTCTTTGCCCCCGCCGTCGGCGTCGATGAAGACCCGGTTACCGGATCGGCGCATTGCTGCCTGGCCCCCTACTGGGCGGAGAAACTCGTCAAAAATGAAATGCTCGCCTTCCAAGCTTCGCCGCGCGGAGGTGTCGTTCGGGTTGCCCTTCGCGGTAATCGCGTGATTCTCGGCGGTCAAGCGGTCACCGTCCTTCGCGCCCGGCTACTCGCTGAAATTTGAGGCGGCCTTGTGATCAACTCTCCTCGAAACACGCCTCCCGGAGTCCTTCATCGAATCTTTATAGAGATCTCAAACAATACCCGTCAGTCACAGACTGAATGGTTCGGCCTGTGATTCAGGGGGTTCCAAAATGAGAAGGAGCATTTCATGCGGGACAATTGGAGAAAGATCGCCTTATTGAGCCTTGGACTGGCCAGCACCCTGGCCTTAAGCGCGTGCGCGGCCAACGATAAGCATGCCGCCGGTAAGCAGGAAGATGAAGGCGACGAAATCAAAATGAAAATTGACGATGTTCCTCCTCCCGTGAAGGCAACCATCACGCGGGAAGCCGAAGGCGCCGCCGTCGCCAACGTCGATAAGGAAATGGACGAAGGCAAAACCATTTACGAAGCCGATGCGATGATCAGCGGCACCAACTACGAAATTCGCGTTGCCGACGACGGATCGCTGATCAGCAAGAAGATCGACGCCGAAGAGAAATCCAGTTCCGACGAATCCCCGGACAAGAAAAAAGATAAAGATTAGCCCGTCAAGACGCCGTCCGTATTGCGGAATAACAATGCGGACGGCGTCTGTTTTCCGCGCTCCGTGCGACGCCCATCCGGCGTACGATTCCAAAAGGCGCGCCACGTGCCCAAGGAGTTGCATCTGCAATGGACCAACCGCTCGCTGATACTTTGCCGCATCCGGAAAATTATCGTGTGCCCGATTCGTTGATGCAGAAGTTGCACGCGGTTAGCGCTCGCTTTCACGAAGCCCGCCGCCAGCTCGAGGGTGCCATGAGCGACAGTCAATATCGACATCAGTAGCGCGTGAATCAGAAAGAAGACGAATTTCGCAAGGTCGAGTGCGAGTTGGAGGAAATCCGTCAGGAAATTCAGCGAGTCCTCGACGCACTTTGATCGGCGCCTTCGCGAAGACGTTGAGTGGGCTTCCTACTTCGATATACCGCATCATTCCGCGGCGACGTGCGCTCCTTTTTGCGCCACCGACCGTCGCATCAATAGAGTGAGAAACACCAACACCCCCGCGATTGCTGCCGAAACCCAGAAGACATCAAAATACGCCAGCGAAATCGCCTGCGTTTCCAAAGTTTGATTGAGGGCGTAGAGAGACATTTTCAACGATGCCGGGGCGTCTCCAAAGCGATGCAGGAAAAATGCCTGGCCCTGAGTGAAAAACCTGCCTACCAGCGGATTGAACGGATCGAGATGCTCGTTAAGCCGCAGGGTGTGGAATTGCTCTCGCCGTTCCAAGATGGTTTGAGCCGCCGACGTCCCGACGCTGCCGCCCTCATTGCGCAATAACGCAAGCAACCCGACGGCTGCCCCGCGCAATTCCTTGGGGATGTACAAAAATGCCGCCACATTGAGCGGCGCGAAAATCATCGACAACCCCGCGATGATCACTACGCGCGGCCAGACCACCTGCCAGGGGCTGATCGACAAATTCATCTGGGACAACCAGTAGTTGCCGATCGCCAGGACAAGCAACCCTGCTCCCATCATGATGCGCGCATCCACCCCACGCCCGAGAAGCGCCCCCACGATAAACAATACCATTACCGCCCCAAGTCCGGCGGGCGAAAGCACCAGTCCTGATGTGGTCGCATCGTATCCAAAGAGCGATTGCAGCAAGCCAGGCAGCGTCGTCGTATTCGCGTATAAGACCGCGAACGCGCAAAAGATGATGATGCAACTGGCGCG
This sequence comes from uncultured Tepidisphaeraceae bacterium, assembly GCA_964499005.1. Classification (GTDB taxonomy): domain Bacteria; phylum Planctomycetota; class Phycisphaerae; order Tepidisphaerales; family Tepidisphaeraceae; genus CAZCKE01. Next base: position 711 of record CAZCKE010000183.1, on the reverse strand, counting down.
AAAATTCCGGTCTTTGAGCGTGCGGAAATTGATCAGCGGGTTGGCGATCCGCAACTCGCGATGGATCAGCGTCAGCAAACCCCCCACAAATAGAATAGCCAGCGTCTGAATCCGCCAGAACGGGTCGCTGAACCAATCCCATTCCTGCCCCTTGCTCAGCAAAATTTCCCAGGAGACCATCGTGACGGCGAGCAGGGTCAATCCCAGCGTGTCAAAGCTCGCGCCTCGCTTGGACAACTCGGCCCGCTGGGCCTTGAGATAATCCGGATCGCTCACCACGGCCCGGCAGGCGATCAGCGCCAGAATTCCCACGGGCAGATTCAGATAAAAAATCCACCGCCATCCGTAATTGTCGGTGATATAGCCTCCGAGCGTCGGCCCAACAACCGGCGCCAGAAGGGCCGCAATGCCAAAGACCGTCTGCGCCGCTCCCTGCTTTTCCTGCGGGAACGCATCCAGCAAAATTCCCTGACTCGAAGGCTGCAATCCGCCGCCGGCCAATCCCTGGAGCACCCGAAATGCGATCAGCGCTCCCAGGCTCGTGGCCATGCCGCAGAGCCCCGAGGCAAGCGTGAAAACTGCAATGGAGAGTAGAAAATAATTCCGCCTCCCCAGCCGCGCCGCCAGCCAGCCGGAGATCGGCAGGATGATCGCGTTGGCCGCCAGATAGCTGGTGATGACCCACTCACTGTCCGTCGCCGGCGCCGACAA
>CAZCKE010000182.1:518-7997 GCA_964499005.1 uncultured Tepidisphaeraceae bacterium | reverse complement strand
CTGCCCGGAATGTCCGCCCGATTGCCCCTGCTGCGATAAAAAATAGGCGGCCCTCTTCCTCCCCTCTCCCCATGTACTTCATGGGGAGAGGTTCAGGGTGAGGGGCAGAATGTTCTGAAACACTCGGGCTTCCATGACCACCAATCCCGCCATCCTCGTCCTATGCACCGGCAACTCCTGCCGCAGCCAGATAGCCGAGGGTTTCCTCCGTACTTACAAAAATGATCGCTTTGAAATCCACAGCGCCGGCACCGAGCCCAAACACCGGGTTCATCCATTGGCCATCCGCGTGATGCAGGAAATCGGCATCGACATCAGCAACCAGCGCCCCAAGCACATGTCCCAATTTCTCAGCCACCAATTCATCCATCACCTGCTGATCGTCTGCGACAATGCCAACAAGACCTGCCCCCGAATCTGGCCCGGCTCCTTCTCCCGCACCTACATGCCTTTCGATGATCCAACTACCTTCGTCGGGGATGAAGCTCAAAAACTCGCCGAGTTTCGCCGCGTCCGCGACCTGATCGGCAAAGCGATGCGCGACTGGGCCCCCCAATCCGAAAAGGCCAATTCGTGAAACGATTCATCGCCGAGGCGTTCGGCACCTTCGCCCTTGTCTTTGCTGGCACTGGCGCCATCATCATCAACGACGTCAGCCGCGGCGCCGTGACGCACGTCGGCATCGCGCTCTCCTTCGGCTTGATTGTCATGTCGATGATCTACGCCGTCGGCGATGTCTCCGGCGCTCATTTAAATCCCGCCCTCACCCTCGGCTTTTGCCTGGCGCGTCGGCTCCCATCGACATGTGTCCTTCCTTACATTGCCGCACAGTTGATTGGAGCATTCACCGCCAGCGCTGTTTTACGCGCCATGTTCACCAACCGCGCCGCCTTGGGCGCCACATTTCCCGCGGGCTCACCCCTCCAATCCTTCGCCCTCGAAACAATCCTCACTCTCCTGTTGATGTTCGTCATTCTCAACGTCGCCACCGGCTCCAGAGAAGTCGGCGGCATGGCCGGTATCGCCATCGGCGGCGTCATCGGCCTCGAAGCCCTCTTCGCCGGCCCGATCTGCGGCGCATCCATGAACCCCGCCCGCTCCCTCGCCCCCGCCATCATTTCCGGCAACGTTGCTTCCTTATGGATTTACCTCACCGCCCCACTCTTGGGCGCTGCCCTCGCCGTTCCCATCTGGAAAGCGATCCGAACCTGAAATTCGTCACTCGTCACTCGAATTTCATCGTTCACACTCACACGCCTTTTTCACTCTCCAAGGCCTCTCATCTCTTTTGACATGCTCCTCCCCTCCGTTACACTTCGGAACCAATCGCGCGGCGGAGTCGCGCGTCGATAAAACCTTTTCCGATCGGGCGCCGCGTGAAGATTTCGGACATCGCCAAGAATCTGGCTCGATCCCTTTGCCTCCTGCTGCTGATCTCCTCTTTGGCCCAGCTCCCCTGTTGGGCCATTCCCGCCCACGCCGCGGACACTCCCAACCCCCAAATCCCTCGCGACCTGGCCGCGGCGGCTCAATTGGCCGGTCGAACCGTCGAGGCCGTCCGCGTCGAGGGCAATACCAAAGTCAGTTCCTCCGTCATCAAGCAACTCATCCGCACCCACGAAGGGGATAAATTCGATCCCAACACCGTCGTCGAGGACTACCAGCGCGTCTACGACAAAATGAAGGTCTTCGCCAACGTCGAAGCCCGCGTTCAGCCCACCGCGACCGGTGTCATCGTCATCTTTTCCGTTACCGAGCAAAAACAGATCCATGAAATTCGATTTGAAGGCAACCTCAACATCAAAAACGACAAGCTCAAGGAGACCATCGATCTTCAACCCCGTCAGGCCATCGACCCCTTCCGCATCACCCTGGCCCGCCAGGCCATCGAGAAGCTCTATCACGATAAGAATTTCGCCTTTGCCCACGTCACCATTTCATCGCCTGATCTGGTTCACGAGGGCAACGTCATCTTTCATATCGTCGAGGGCCCCGAGGTCCGCATCAAGAAGGTTGATTTCATCGGAAATAACAGCTTCACCGCCTGGCGTCTCAAGGATCAGATCAAGACCGGGTATTACATCTTCATCTTCCGCGCCGGCACGTTTGACGCCGACCAGGTCGAGCAGGACGTGATCTCCCTGCAAAAATATTATCAGGACAAGGGCTTCTTCGACGCCCGTATCGGCCGCAAGCTGGCCCTTTCTCCTGACATGAAGGCGATGCAGGTCACTTTCCTCATCGACGAAGGCCAGCGCTACATCACCGACCACGTCGAGTTCAAAGGCCTCAAAGCCGTTCCCGAAGCCGCCCTGCGAAAAAACATGGCCCTGCTTGAAGGCCGACCCTACGACGCCGACGGCATCGAGCGCGACAAACGCACCATCGTCAAGGCCTACAGCCGTACCGGTGGTTTCATCTATCAGGAACCTCCCGTCCTTCAGCCCGATCCGGATTACCTCCAAATCACCGCCACCCCTCGTTTTTATAAAGACCCCGGCAAAGTTGATCTCATTTACGACATCAGCGAAGGAAAACAATTCCGACTGGGTCGCATTCTCGTCAAAGGCAACACCCGCACCAAGGACAAAGTCGTCCTCCGCGAGCTCCACATGCGCCCTGGCCAGGTGTACGACTCCTCCGAGGTCGAAGACGCCACTGATCGCCTTCGCGGATCCTCCTATTTCACCAACGCCACGATCACTCCCATCGGCGACGATCCCCATTTCCGCGACCTGATCGTCGATGTCACCGAAGCGCATACCGCGAACGTCAGCGCCGGCATCGGCGTCAACAGCAACGGCGGATTCGGCGGACAGCTCAGCTACGAGCAAAAGAATTTCGACATCACCAATGTCCCCTCCAGCCTGGGCGAATTGTTCAGCGATCGCGGCTTCACCGGCGCTGGGCAGGATTTCCGCATCGCCTTTCAGCCCAGCACCGTCGGCACCAGCGCCGAGCTGACGTTCAGCGAGCCCTATGTCTTTGACCAGCCCTACACCTTCAGCGCTTCCGGTTACCTCAACGATCGCGCTTACGATGTATACGACGACGACCGCGTCGGTGCCCGAATCTCCGTCGGGCAGAGATTCAATTACGTCTATTCCGGCGATGTTTTCTTCCGCGGCGAAGACGTCGATATCAAAAACCTTCTCGATCCTGCCTCAGACCGCGCTCCCGAGATCATCGCCGGGCAGGGGCACCATACCCTTACCAGCGTTGGCTTTGATATTCAGCGTGACACGAGAAATCACGGCCCCATCACCTATCAGGGAATCGACTCCGCCTTCACCTTCGAGCAGGGCGGCGCGCTCGGCGGAAACGTCTACTTCACCAAGCTGGCCTTCAGCAACAGCACATTTCTGGCCGTCGGTGAAGACCTGCTGGGGCGGAAATCCGTCATCGATACGAATTTGGTCCTCGAATACGACCCCAATAAAGCCCCATTTTACGAACGCTTATACGGCGGCGGCCTGGGCAGCGTCCGTGGCTTCCAATTCCGCGGCATCAGCCCGCGCGACGGGCCCGTCAATGACGCCATCGGCGGCGACTTCTACTTTTTCTCCAGTCTTGAATATAGCTTCCCCATCGCCGAGGATTTCCTCCGCGGCGTCATCTTCACCGATGCCGGCGATGTCGAACCCAATTTCCGTTTTAGCACCATCCGCGTCTCCGCCGGCTTCGGGTTCCGTCTGGTGCTGCCCATCTTCGGCCAGACCCCCCTGGCGCTGGACTTCGGCTTCCCAATCAATAAGAATTCCCTCGACCAGACGCAAGTACTCAGCTTCTCGTTCGGGATCAGCCGATAATGAATGTGGCTCATACCGCCTGTAAATTGAGATTCGCTGCCCAACCCGGCTCCTCGAGCCCGGTCTTAACTCAACCAAGGAGTCCTGAGATGTCGCCCAAATCCCTTATCGCCGCGTCATTGGCCCTGCTGGCCGCTTTTTTCGCATCCACCCAGTTGGCCCGGGCTGATGATGCGCCCCTGAAAGTTGCCATTTGCAATCCCGTCAAGGTCATCAACCAGATTAAGGAATACCAGGACATCCAGCAGAAGATTACGCAGGACCAAACCGATCTCAGGGCCCAGGCCAAGGATCGCTCGGACAAAATCGCCGCCATGCAGGAAGAGCTCAAGCTTCTGCTCCCTAACACGGCTGACTACGACAAGAAAAATACCGAGTTGATCACTGCCGAAATCGATGCGAAGGTTTGGCTTCAGGTTCACGACCTGGACGAGTCTCGCAAAGTGAAGGAGAGCATCAAATCGCTCTTCGCAAAAGTCGATGCCGCCGTCGCCCAGGTCGCCAAAGACAAAGGCATCGGCCTGGTCCTCTCCGACCAGCATCTCGAGCTCCCCACGCGCCAGGAAGACCTCGACAAGATGGACGCCAACACCGTCCAAGGCATTCTCGCTCAGCGCACGATTCTTTTTAACGAGCCCAAGCTCGACATTACCCCTGACGTCGTGCTCGCCCTGGACAAGGCATACATGGCCGGTCATTGACTCCGCCGGCAAACTGACACTCTGGCGGACTTCAACCACTGATGGATGACATTTCCCAGCCAACGGATTCGGCTCTCAAGTCCATCCCGCTGCGCGATATTGCCGAGCTGGTGGGCGCCGATCTTCCATTTCCCGCCGCCGCCCAGATCCCCATTACCGGCGTCGCCTCCCTGACCCAAGCGTGCAATTCCGAGATCTCGTTTCTAGGCTCCGGTATTTATGCCAAGCATCTCCCGACCACTCGCGCCGCGGCCGTGCTCGTTCAGCGCGATGTCGAAATTCCTGGCGATTCCAAAACGCCTCTTCTCCTCGTCGACAACGCCGACCTCGCCATCGCCAAGGCGCTCGATCTTTTCGCCCTGCCGATTCCACGCCCCCCCGCTGGCATCGATCCTCTCTGTCATATCGATCCGAGCGCGCGGCTCGGGCCCAACGTTGCCATCGGCCCTTTCTGTTTCATCGGCCGCAACGTCCGCCTCGGTGCCGGCTGCATCATCCATCCCGGCGTTTACATCGGCGACGACTCCCTGCTCGGCGAGTCCTGCGAAGTATTTCCCAGCGCCACCATCCGCGAACGCGTCACCGTCGGCGCCCGCGTCATCATTCACGCCGGCGCCGTCATCGGATCAGATGGCTTCGGTTATCGCTGGGACGGCTCCAAGCACGCTAAAATTCCCCAGATCGGCACCGTCGTCATCGAAGACGATGTCGAGATCGGCTCCTGCGCCTGCATCGATCGCGCCAAGTTCGGCGCTACCCGCATTGGCCGCGGAACCAAGATCGACAACCTCGTCCAGATCGCCCACAACGTGCAGCTCGCCCCCCACTGCATCCTCGCCGCTCAGGTCGGCATCGCCGGCACCACCACCATCGGCGTCGCTTCCGTCTTCGGCGGCCAGACCGGCGTCCGCGATCATCTCACCATCGGCGAGCAGGTCACTATCGCCGCCTGCGCCGCCGTCGCACAGGATGTCCCCTCCAAGTCCACGCTCGTCGGCGTCCCGGCCATTCCTCATCGCCAATTCTTCAAACAGCAGGCCGCACTCGCGCGTTTACCTGACCTTCTTGTGCAATTCCGCAAAATGCAGGAAGAGCTGCGCCGCCTTCAAGCCATCGTTGAAGGCAATTCCAAACCGACTGAAAAGCCCTAAAACCTGCCGTTCTGAAATGTTCTTGTAAGGGCGGCTCCAGCCGCCGCAAGTGAACCGTAACCCCTTATTCCCCCATCGCGCTGCGAATCAAATCGGTGAGATGCTCTCGCTTGGCGGCTGATAGATTCAAATACTCCGCCCCCGCCGCATCGTCTCCGTGCCGGCTTCCTTCTCCCATCCGAATGCCAAATAGCCGATGGATCGCCTCGACCTGCCGCCGATACGCCGCGCACCCGCCGCAAAAGAAAAGATGAAGGCCCAATCCCATCCGCTGCCACCGCGACAGCGGATGATCCATTCTTTCCGAAAGCAGTTTGGCCACTTCTTTGCAATTCAACATGCGTCGCCCTATTCGCCTCTCAGCCACCCCGTTTCGATGCCTTCCCAATCCAATTGATTTCCAGGCATGCCCGTAGTCGCCCCCGGGCCCGATGCAACAACACCCACAGATTAGTCGGCGTAATGCTCATTAACTTACAAACTTCCTGCGATTCCACATCGCTCATCATCCGCAGCGCGAACGCCTCGCGTACTCGCTCCGGCAACGCCTCCAGGCATCCCCTCAACACATCCCAGAATTCCCTTCGTTCTGCCAATTCCGCAGGGTTGAGCGTCCAATTCCCCGGCAACCTCGCCCACACGCCCCCCGCTGTGAAAAATCGATCGATCACCTCATCCGCTTCTCCGCTACCTTCTTGCATTCCCCCTCGCTCCTTATTCCGCAGGCTATCCACAATCTTGTGCCGCAGAATCCCCACCAGCCATGTCCGAATTTCCGAACGTCCCTGAAACGTCGATCGCGACTTCAGCGCCGCCAGCAAAGTTTCCTGAATCAAATCCTCCGCCGCCGTGCGATCCCCCACGCACATCATCGCATATCGATATAGTGCATCCCCATGCTCCGCGACCCAATTCTCCGGCCGCCGAAGCGCCGCCTGTTCCAGCGTCGCTTCGGATTGCGCTTTTGCGTCTATACTCATTGAATTTTCCCTTACCCCACCCCGACGGCATGCCGCAGGTGTTGCTGCGATAAAATCTTAACATTCCATTGCTTCCCCGCAACCTTCTCCTTTCCTGGCGGTCTTCTTGTAAGGTTTTGAAACCTCGCCCGACCAATAGGGCATTAAATAATAGGCAACTCCTTCAGTTGCCCCGGGACCACAAATGTCCATACAATCGCCCACGAATGGAATAAAACCGTTTTTGCTGTTCCGTTTGCTACTTGGAACAAAAACTCGGCATTTACGAGCGTCGAACAGGGTGGTCGGCGGGTATTCGACGTTCAGGAAAGGAGGCTTCCAACCCACTCGTTCCATTTGATTTCCGGTTTACGCATATTTTGAAATTGGGATCTTTACTCAGCATTGTTATTCGAAAGGAAATATCACATGAATCGCCTTACCAAGACTCTCGGTTCCACGACTGGCCTGCTCGCCGCCGCCGCTTTCAGCGGTCTGATCACCGGCGCTGCCAATTATGCCGCTGCCCACGCCACCAAGTCGAACATCGCCAAGGTCTCCGTCGACTCCAAGGCCGGCGTTAAGGCCCGCAACCTCGACGACACCGACAAGCATGACTGCAAAGGCAAGAACGACTGCAAGGGCAAGGGCGGCTGCAAGACCGGCGACAACGGCTGCAAAGGCAAGAACTCTTGCAAGGGCAAGGGCGGCTGCGCGGTTCCTCCGAAACAACCGTAAGCGATTCTCAGTTTGGAAGTACGGGCCGGGAGCGTTTTCGATCGCACCGGCCCTTTTGCTTTTATGCCGACATTCAAGTTATTGAGTATTGTGTTCGCTGCAGTGGCGTACGCGGCAGATT
>CAZCKE010000182.1:0-508 GCA_964499005.1 uncultured Tepidisphaeraceae bacterium | reverse complement strand
AAGGGCTCGGCGCCCCACGGCCGGACTTTTTAAGCCTTTTCAACCTTACCCTGCGCGGCTATCTTGGGCGCTAATCGCTTCAACGCATTCACCAATCTCGGCATCGGCATCGGCCTGCGCATTCCCCACTACTCCCACATTCTCTCCAAGAAGCCTACCGTCGATTGGTTCGAGATCATCTCCGAAAATTACATGTGCGACGCCGGACGCCCCCTCGAAGTCCTCGACCAGATCCTTGAGCAATACAAGGTCATTCAGCACGGCGTCTCCCTCTACTTCGGGTCCACCGACCGCATCGACCGCGAGCAGCTCAAACGCCTTAAGACTCTGGTCAAACGCACCAAGACCCCATTCCTTTCAGACCATCTCTGCTGGGGCAGCGTTGACGGCTCCTACACCCACGACCTGCTCCCCATGCCTTACACCTTCGCAGCCGCCAGGAACACCGCCCGCCGCGTCCGCGAAGTCCAGGATTTCCTTGAAATCCCCATCATCGTCGAAAACGTCA
>CAZCKE010000181.1:0-8103 GCA_964499005.1 uncultured Tepidisphaeraceae bacterium | reverse complement strand
TCTGTTCGACCTGCTCATCGAACAATTGATTGCCCGTAAATTGCCACCCGGGATTCGATTCAATCACCAACATCCCCATTTCATCGCAGGCGTCCAGAAAAGCACGATCCTGCGGATAGTGACTTCGGAAGGAGCTGAACCCCGCGTCCCGCAGCTTCTTGGCATCACGCCATTGATTCGAGGCCGATACCGCATAGCCGACGTACGGATGGTCCTGATGCCGGTTGGCCCCCAGGGCGATGAATCGTTCTCCATTAATCAGCAGGCCTTTGGCCGCGTCAAAGCGGAATGTACGGATGCCGATCCGGGTATCGACCGTGTCGGCAAGGCGATCTCCATCCCGGACGATCGTGTGAAGCGTGTAGAGATCGGGATGGGTCGGATGCCATAATTTCGGATGCGGCACCTGGAATTGCTGCGTGATCGGCACGGACGAATTGGGCGGAACGTCAATTCCACCCGACGCATGAGCAATCACGGCGCCATCCGCGTCATGTAATTCCTGAAGCACGGTTGCATGTTTGGGGCCCGCCGAATCATTGCGCACGTCGGCCTGGACTTGCACGGTCGCCGAATCGGCCGACACGGCCGGATACGATACGAAGATCCCGCCTCCCGCGGGCTTATCGGCCAGGATTTCATCCGAAACATGCAGCGGATCCAGCACGTACAGATCGACGTCCCGATACAACCCGCCAAAATACGTGAAATCCAATTGATTCTGCGGCTTGCCCGGCGGGACGTCCTTGTTGTCGGAATTGTCCAGGCGAACGGTCAGAATATTTTCATCGTCGTATCGGACGGCGGATGAGATATCGATGGTGAACGGCTGGTATCCCCCGTAATGCGTGGTGAATTTTCGGTCGTTCAGCCACACATCGGCCACCTGCATCGCTCCTTCAAAGCGGAGGTAAAGCGTTTTGCCTTTCCAGTCGGCCTGGAGGGCGAAATGCCGGCGATACCAGCAGACCCCCTGAAAGTTGCGTCCGCCGCTGGCATTGATGGGTTCGAGGCGGACCGTGTGCGGGAGCGCCACGGTTTCCCACGTCTGATCGTGAATGACCGTGGGTTCGCCCGGATCGTTCTGGATGTTGTCCACCCGGAAAAATCGCCAGCCTTGATTCAGGCTCAGGATCTGCCTGCCGGTATCCGCAGCGGATGCCGATGCGCTGAACGCTATTGCCGCGATGGCCAAGACTGCAACGGATAATTGCATGAATACTCCCTGATTTGAAAGTGGGACCGCTTTGTTCATAATCCTTCGCTTCGATTTATTGGAGGAATATTACCGCCATGCGACGGGCAAAAATTAGCATCATTGGCGCCGGCAACGTCGGCGCGACCGCGGCACATTGGGCCGCCAGCAAGGAACTGGGCGATATTGTGCTGGTTGACATCCCTCAAGTCGAGGGAATGCCCCAGGGAAAGGCCCTGGACCTGCTCGAAGCCTCCCCGGTCGAAGGGTTCGACGCCAAGATCACCGGGGCCACCAATTACGAGCCCACCGTCGGCAGCGACGTTGTCATCGTCACGGCCGGCATCCCTCGCAAGCCGGGTATGAGCCGCGACGACTTGATCGCCACCAATACCGGTATCGTCAAACAGGTGGCGCAAAATGTGGCCAAGTTCTCGCCCAACGCGACGATGATCGTGGTCAGCAATCCGCTGGACGCCATGGTCTATGTCGCCTGGAAGGCCAGCGGCTTTCCCGCCACTCGCGTCATCGGCCAGGCCGGTGTGCTCGATACCGCACGCTACCGCACCTTCCTGGCGATGGAAATCGGCTGCAGCGTCGAAGACGTGCAGGCGTTGCTCCTGGGCGGCCACGGCGACGACATGGTTCCCCTGGCCCGCTACACGTTTGCTGGTGGAATTCCCATCACTCAACTCATCAAGCAATCGCGACTCAACGAAATCATCGACCGCACCCGCAAGGGCGGCGCCGAAATCGTCGGGCTTCTCAAAACCGCCAGCGCCTACTACGCCCCGGCCTCCTCCACCGTTGCTATGGCCGAATCCATTATCCGCGACAAAAAACGCATCCTTCCCTGTGCCGCCTATTGCGATAAGGAGTATGGTGTCGGCGGATATTTTGTCGGCGTCCCCTGCGTTGGGATCTGAAGGCGTCGAACGCATCATCGAAATTGAACTCGACGATGCTGAACGCAAAATGTTCCAGACCAGCGTCGATCATGTGAAAGAACTGGTTAAAGTGGTGAAAATGTGAGGCCCGCGAGGACGTTTTTCGGCCCGGAATGAGCGCCGGACTGCCCGGCGGTGACAGTCGGGCATCGGGCGGTTATACATAACGGATATGCTCATCGAGGGTTTCACTCGCCAGTCTGTGCCTCATCGCATGCACTGGAGCGTGCGGCTTTGGTTGACGCCATTTTGTTGCGCCCTTGCCCTATTGACCGGCTGCGTTCCCGGCCCCTATCTTGTTCCCAGCGGCCAGCGCCAATCCATTGACCGCAAGATCGTCGAGTATCCTGCGGGCTTTGAGTTTCAGGTCTACGCCGATCACCTCAACGGGCCAACTGCTTTTTGCTGGAACGAGTTGGGCGAAATGATCATTGCCGAGGGGGGCATCGACGGCGCCGACCCCCACATCTTTGGCTTTCACAAGGATGGAACTCGTTTTGAAATCTATCCCTTCGGCACTCGAATCCCCATCTTCAAACCCGGATTCCGCATCTATGGCCCCATCGGTGGAATGGTCTATTACCATGGGCGATTGCTGGTCAGCCATCGCGATGAAAATGACCTGGGAACCATCACCTCCTTCGGCATGGACGGTTCCCATACCACCATCATTGCCGGCCTGCCTGCTCAAGGCGATTACAGCGTCACGGATCTGGTTATTTCCCCGATCAACGGCCGGCTCTATTTCGGTCTGGGCTCAGCAACCAACAGCGGTGTCGTCGGGCTCGACAATTGGGACGTAGGGTGGATTCACCACCATCGAACGGCCTGCGATATTCCATTCAAGGAACTGAGCCTCCTGGGTTATCGCTTCGATGCCAAGAATCCCGAGGCCAGCATCTTCGCTCCCGACTTGACCGTGACGGTACCGTTTCAGCCTTTTGGCAACAGCTACATCACCCAGATCCCACCGGCTCCTTTGCGCCGTCCAACCGGCGCGATCTTCAGCATCTCTCCCGACGGCGGCGATCCTCGTGTTGAGGCCTGGGGCGTTCGCAACCCCGTCGGCTTGCTCGTCACCGAATTGGGCGGCATCTATTTCACCGATCAAGGTATGGAGCTTCGAGGCACTCGGCCCATTGTGGACGATCCGGACGTCCTCTTTCGGTTTGTTTCGGATACCTGGTACGGCTGGCCCGATTTCAGCCGCAACCTTCATCCCATCAGCGATGATCGCTTCCAGCCTCCGGGAGAGATGATTGTCTCCACGGGCTACACGCGCGTGGGATATCTAATTGATCATCAGGCGAGCAATCTGCGCGATCCCGATCGCCGCCTGATCCAGGCGGAGTTCAAGCCGCTCTCCGGCGCATCCAAGATGGATTTGGTTCCCGGCACCGGGCCCTTCCGCGAATTCACGGGAAATCTGGTCGTCGCTCTTTGGGGCGACAGAGCGCCGTTTGCGACGAGCGGGCAGGCGCTGAATAACCCTCCGCCGGGTTACAAAGTTGTCCTGGTCGATCGCGCCAGCGGCAACGTCAAGGATTTCATTTACAATACTATGGGAGGCCCCGCCAGCCGGCTTCCCAGCGGTAGAGATCAAGCGATGGAACGCCCGATCGATCCCAAGTTCGGCCCCGACGGCAACCTCTACATCCTCGATTTCGGTTACGTCCGCATGAAAGGCGCCCACGAAAAATCGGCCGATGGAACCGGCAAGATTTTCATCGTATCGCCGATTCCCGCCAAGCCGACCACCGAAAAGTAACCTTCCGTACTCTCCGTGGCGTTGACCGGTTTACCGGCGCGAACTACAGTTCGAGCGATGCGGGATATTGCTGTGACGATTAGTCTGGCGGACGGTGATCCCAGCCAGATTATCTTCCTGGGTTCCTTCCTTATACTCCTGCTTGCCGCTGGCGGGGCTTTAGGCTACTGGCTGCGACGGTGGGTTCGCAGTAACGACGATGATATGGGTGGCGTCGGCTTCAGCCTGGGGGAGCTTAAACGCCTGCAAAAGACCGGTATGCTCAGTCCAGAGGAATTTGAAAAGGCTAAAACACAGGTTGTCCAGTCCACCCAGGAGGCTGCCGAAAAGGCCGCACAGGCCAAGAACCCGCCCCCACGCCCTCCCGACATCAATTGACAGGTTTATGACCGATAATTTCATCGAAAATTGATTGTAAGTGCTTAATCTGAAAGAATTCACGAACAAGCCTCTTTTTCGCTTTTCCATTTATCAAAGCGCGTTGTAATATGTCATTGGCAGCGTGGATTGCAGGTCAGGTCCATGCGAGCCGATGTTCGATAAGCTAGACGGCCTTTTAGGGCTGTCGGCAGCGATGTCTGGATAACCACGGCGGGTGAGCCCTCCTCTTGGCGTCGCAATAATGGATCGATCTAACAGGTGAGCCCTGACATTGGGGCGTTAGGATACTGAGTCGATGGCCACTACCAATCGCACCGGCAACGGCGGCGGTCAGGGCACTCCGCCACCTCCCAACAACCCCCAGAATCCGCCCGGAGGATTTCGGGGACGTCGCCTGACGACGTGCAGCTTCTGCGCCAAATCGTCGCGAGATGTGGGGCCGATGGTGGAAGGGCCCAGTGACGTTTATATCTGCGCCAACTGCGTTGATCTGGCTCACAACATCATCCGCCAGGAAAAGCGAAAACTTACGGCCGCCGCGCCGCTGTTCAGCAGCATTCCCACGCCGCGGCAGATTAAGGTTTTTCCCGATCAATATGTCGTCGGCACACCGTACGCCAAGAATGCGCTCGCCGTCGCGGTGGACAACCACTCAAAGCCCTTGGGCACCCGCCAGTCGGGTCGGGTCCGCCGGTGCCCGACCCCGACCACGGTCAGCGACATTGAAATCGATAAAAGCAACGTGCTCTTGATCGGTCCCACCGGAAGCGGAAAGACGCTGCTGGCCAAGACGCTGGCGCGCATCCTCAATGTTCCGTTTGCCATCGGCGATGCCACGACGCTCACCGAAGCCGGCTACGTCGGCGAAGACGTCGAGAACATCCTGCTCAAGCTGCTGCAGAACGCGGATTACGATCTGGAATCCGCGCAGCGCGGGATCGTCTATATCGACGAGATCGACAAAATCGGAAAAACACAGAACAACGTTAGCATCACCCGCGACGTCTCGGGCGAGGGCGTTCAGCAGGCCCTGTTGAAAATGCTTGAGGGCACCGTCGCCAACATTCCCCCTCAAGGCGGCCGAAAGCATCCCGAGCAGCAATACATTCAGATGGACACCAGCCAGATTTTGTTCATCTGTGGCGGCACATTCGTCGGTCTGGAAGACATCATCCGCAAGCGGCTGGGCAAGCGGCAGATCGGCTTCAATAGCGAAAACGGCGTCGGCGAAAACGGGAACGACCGAGGCCAAGTGCTGGCGCAAGTACAGCCTGAGGACCTGGTCGAATTCGGCATGATTCCCGAGTTTGTCGGCCGCCTCCCCGTGGTTGCGACTCTGGAGCCACTGGACGTCAAGACGCTGATCAACATTCTGACGGAACCGAAGAACGCGATCGTCAAACAATTCCAGAAGTTCTTCCGGATCGAAGGGAGCGACCTGGAATTCACGCCGCGTGCTTTGGAATTGATCGCCGAGCGCGCATTAAAACGCGACACCGGCGCCCGCGCTTTGCGGGCCGTCTGTGAAGAAATCATGCTCGATTTGATGTACCGCCTGCCTGACCAGCAGCAGGGGGGCAAGTACGTCATCAATGAGGATGTGGTCGAGGGTCGAGTCCATCTGTTTGAGCTCAAGCCCGAACGGCGCAAAGAATCGGCCTGATCTTTCAGTTAATAATTTAGCATTCAAAGAAGCCCATGGTAAAGCCATGGGCTTTTTCTTACTTTGCACATCATGGGCGCGAGTGAAAAGCTTGAAATGGCCCGCCAACTTCATCTCGCGAATCAGCTCGGCGAAGCCGAAGAGCTTTATTCCCAAATCCTGAGTGAGGACCCCGTCAATGGGGCGGCGCTGGCGGGTTTAGGTGTTCTTGCGTCGCAGACCGGACGTCACGGGATCGGGTTGCAACTATTGGATCAGGCGATCGCCCTGCATTCGGATTCCGCGGAATTTTATCTGGACCGTGGCGCTGTGCTTGCGGCTCTTGGACGAGTTGAGGATGCGATCGCCTCGTATCAAAGGTCAATTGCACTCAATCCTCGTCTGCCTGGAGCATGGAGCAATCTCAGCGGCGCGTTGTACCGGATGGGTCAATGGGATCAGGCAATAGATGCCGCTCGTCAGGCGATTTCATTGAATCCTGATCTGCCTGAAGCCCACAACAATCTTGCCGGCATCTTGCGAAAAAAAGGGTTGTTAGCCGAGTCAATCGAGTCGGCCCGCAAAGCCATCGCGCTGCGTCCGGATTTTGGCGACGCGCATCAGATTCTGGGCGATATCCTCCTGGCCGGCGGCCAGTGGGAAGAATCGATCGCCTCCTTTGCCCGCGCCATTGAGCTCAATCCAGTGATCGCCGAGTCCCATGTTGGTTTGGGGTTGGCGTTATTCAAGCAACGACGCGTCGACGAAGCGATCAACGCCTATCGCGCGGCTCTGAAGCTGCGGCCCGATTTTACACTGGCCCACGTCAATCTGGGCATTGCTCTAATGCTCAAGGGGGATTTGAACCAGGGCATGGCGGAATATGACTGGCGATGGAAATTGCCAGAATTCTCCGCCGTGGCCCGCCGATTCTCCCAACCTCGATGGGGCGGCGCCGATCTTCGTGGCCGAAGAATTCTTCTCTTCGCCGAGCAGGGGATCGGAGACACTCTTCAATTCGTTCGATACGTTCCCCTGGTCGCCGCGCGCGGCGGCAGAATTCTGCTCCAATGTCAGCCCCCGCTGAAAAACCTGCTGAAAAATCTCCGGGGAGTCGAGCAATGGATCGATGAGGGGCCCTTGCCCTCATTCGATGTGCAATGCTCCTTGGTGACGTTGCCGCTGATTTTTGGCACGACGTTGCAAACGATCCCCGCGCCAGTTCCATATCTAACTGCCGACGAAGGACTGGCGCAACGATGGAAGCAGCGCATTGGCGGAGGTCGAGGCCGTAAAATCGGGCTAGTCTGGGCAGGGCGGCCGCAGTACGCGGAAGATCGCTGGCGATCAATTCCATTGGAGACGCTACGACCGCTTTGGGCCGCGAAAAATGTTTCTTTCTTCAGTCTGCAAAAAGGCCCCGCTGCGGACCAAATCGCGAAAGTTTCCAGTGAGATGAATTTGACCGATCTGGGAAACGAGCTTCATGACTTCGCCGATACGGCCGCCGCCATGTCCGCGATGGATTTGATTATCACCGTTGATACATCGCCGGCGCATCTGGCGGGGGCGCTGGGACGGGCGGTATGGGTTCTGCTTCCTTACGCGGCGGACTGGCGGTATTTCCTGGATCGGTCCGATTCCCCGTGGTACCCCACAATGCGGCTGTTCCGACAAATGAAGCCGGGGGATTGGGAAACGCCGATCCGCACTGTTGCCACCGCGTTGGGTTAAGCCTTCCGGAGATTTTCACACCACTTGCACCACATCTGCCGGTAAGTGGCCTCGAGGCCGCGCGTAAATCCGCGGGCATCGAGCATCGGCGTCGTGGCCAGGTGATCGCGCAGGGTTTGCCGCATCCCGGCGAGGGCCGCGCGATCGGAGGCCAGATCAATCGCGATCTGCAAATAGTGCTCCGTGGAGCGGGCGACCAAATGGGGGAGCCTGGCCTGATGGAGCGTGCAGGCGCTCATGCGTCCGGCGTAGGTTTTCCCCGCAAGGGTGATGACAGGCACGCCTTGCCATAAGGCGTCGCACGTGGTGGTGTGACCGCTGAAGGGAAATGGGTCCAGGCCGATGTCAATCTGGCCGTAGTTGGCGAGATACTGAGGCCGGTTTCTCTTTCCGAGAATTTGAACGCGATCCTCGCCGAGCCCATGACCGACGAAAA
>CAZCKE010000180.1:0-8138 GCA_964499005.1 uncultured Tepidisphaeraceae bacterium | reverse complement strand
TTGCAGATGATCCCCGGCTTCCTGACCGATGTCACCTATGGCCGCGGGGCCGGGCTCTTCTTCATCGGATATTTCATCTTCGAGGTCCCCAGCAATCTGATCCTCCAGCGCGTCGGCGCTCGCCGATGGATCGCGCGGATCATGATCACTTGGGGCCTCATCTCCGCCGCGATGATGTTCACGCGCGGACCGGCCAGCTTTTATGCTCTGCGATTTCTCCTGGGGCTCGCCGAGGCCGGATTTTTCCCCGGCATGGTTCTCTATCTCACCTACTGGGTCCCTGCCAAATATCGCGCCGGAATTCTGGGCACTTTCCTTACCTCCATCGCCATCGCCGGTGTCATCGGCAACCCCATCGGCGGCCAGATCATGCGCCTCGACGGCGCTGCCGGACTTCACGGCTGGCAATGGTTGTTCCTCATCGAGGGGATTCCCGCCATCCTCGTGGGGATTATTATCCTCACCAGCTCTCTTTTACCCGACCGGCCCTCCCAGGCCCGCTGGCTCTCGCAATCCCAGCGCTGCTGGATCGAAAACGAACTCGACCGCGACGGCTCGCACCTCCATGTCAATCACATCGCCGACCTTCGCGTCGCCGCGCGCGACCCTCGCCTTTGGCTCCTCAGCCCGATCTACTTCCTGCTCATCATGGGGCTCTATGGCTTCGTATTCTGGGCTCCCTCCATCGTCAAAAGTCTCGTGGGGGGAAGCGACGCCCGGGTGGGCTTGTTGTCGGCGATCCCCTATCTCGTCGCGGTCGTCGCCATGGTCCTGATCGGGCATTATGCCGACCGAAAAGGCCGGCGGCGCGCGGCGGTCTCCTTCAGCGCCGCGACCGGCGCCGTTGGTATTGGGCTTTTAACGGTTTCACATCGACCCCTGGCGGGATTAATCACCTTGTCCATCGCGGCGGTCGGCATCTTCGCTTCCCTCGGCCCTTTCTGGTGCATGCCGACCCGATACCTCCGCGGGACTGCCGCCGCTGGCGGGATCGCCATCGTCAACTCCATCGGTTGCCTCTCCGGATTCGTCGCGCCGTACGCCCTGGGCTTGGCCAAAGATAAGACGGGAAGCTTCACCGCAGGCCTTCTCATCGTCGCCGCCTCCCTGGCGCTGGGGGCTTCAATTGTCTGGCTGATGCCGCGCGAAGTGGATTCACATTCGTGAAGAAAATCACGGCGAAACGGCGGGATCGGTCGTGTCCTCCACCTGAAACTCATCGACCCAGAGCGCGCCTTGGGCGGTGAGATCGATGCAGTAAAAGATGGTACGGGGGTTGCCGGGGACGGTGGCGAAAAGATCGTATTTTTTCCAATCGGAAGAACCAACTGCCGGGACGGGGGTGGGGTGCTCGTCGATCTGGGTGTATTTGTCACGCGCGCCGACGCCGTAGATCTGGATCTGGGGGATGCCCGTGAGCTTTTCAGTTTTCATCCAGAGGGAAAGATGCAGACGATGCCCCGCGATCAGGTCGGCATGGCGGTTGTATCGGCCGAAGGTGAATTCACTGGCGGTTTTGGCGTTGGACTTGATCCGCAAAGTCGGATGGCCGTCGCGCTGCGTGGCCGGATCAGAAGAAACCGTGAAGGCGGCCGGATACAAACTCCAGGTGTGAAGGTTTTGATCGTCGGTTGTGGGAGTGTCATCCGCGACGACTTCGAGACGGGCGTCATCGAGCCAGAGGCGGCCCGAACTGTTGAGCGCCATGCCGACGGAGAGCTGGGTCGTCTCGGCGGGGATGTCGGCGACAAGCTGGAATTTCTTCCAATCGTTGTCCCCCGCCAGCGAGTGATCGACATCGCCTTCGACGGGTTGCCAAAAGGTGTCCGCGATGGCAACGCCATTGCCCGCCGCGTCGAGTGCGTGGAGCCAGATGCCCCCTTTGTTAATAAGTTTTTCGGATTTGAGAAAGGCGGAGAACCGGACGCGCTTGCCAAGGAAGGCTTTGGGGTCGGGGACCAAATACGTGGCGTCAGCCCGGTTCGGTTGGGTGGTCTGGGTGGTGAGAAGCAGGACGTGCTGGCCGTTGCGGGTGAGCTGCGGGTCGATATTGCAGGCAAACCCGCCTTGATCGCACGAAAAAGCGTCGTTGGCGATGGAGGTCGAGGGGGCGGTGGCCGCAGGAGCGTCCGCCAGAGCGGATTGTGAAACAAGATTTGGAATGCTCCACGCAATGGCGGCGCAAAACAAGCTCGTTGCAATATTCGTCCAAGGTCGAATGCCCATGGCGGGAATCATAACCGCTTTGTGCTCAAATCAAGCTTTTGGGCGGATTAGACATACTCTGATACGATGATGGCCGCGCCAAATCCCGCGCGTCTCTATTGAAATAAAACGCACGTCGAATCGTTTGCGGATGACGATCAGGGTTTGACAACGCCGATGGTCAAAAGCAGGTTGGCGTAAATGCGCTGCTCTCCGGTGGCGATCGTCAGGCAGGTTTCGGACGATTCGGCTTGAGCGTAGAACGCGAAACGCTCAATCCGCTGCAAATCCAAAGACTGGCCGGCGTTTTTTAAAATGAGGCTGAATTCTCCCCAAATCGGCGGATCTTCGCTCATCGCGTACGTGCCGGTGCGCGCGTAATCCATCACCTGCGCCGCTTCGACCGGGATTGCGGTTAGCAATGTCTGGAGGACGTCAGTTACGGTTGGCTTGCCGGGCGCGAGGTTAAGATAAACCAGCTCGGAGTTGGGCCCGCGCCGAGTGGAATGGGGGAAATTGCCGTCGGAGATCAATACTTTGCTACTATGCCCCGCGCGGGCCAGGGCAGCGAGGATTTGTGGGTGAAGCAGTTGAGATTTGAGCATGAGTAGAGCGTTTCGACGAATCTTACCAGATTGAAGTCTACGCGAAAGTTCATGCGTCCGAATAATCCCAAGGAATAACTTCTGGCTCAGCGGACTGAGGGATGGAAGCCGTCTTAACCCTTGATTGATGTGATGAGTCGTTTTGAAACAGCTTCCAGTGATTGCTTCATTGAGGAAGTATTTGCGGAGATATGCGACCGCCAGGATTACCGGCAGGGAATTTTAAACTCAGCTGTTGGAAATGGAAGCGGCGCTCTTTACGCCGCGTCCGCCTTGATCTCAACGACGGGATTCGTCGCCTGTCGCAGGCGGTTCAGCCCATCCAACGCCGCCACTTTGTAGCATTCGGCTAACGTCGGATAGTTGAATACGGATTCAACGAAATAATCGATGGGCATGTTGGCGGCCATCACGGTCTGCCCGATGTGGATCAATTCCGTCGCGCCCGTGCCGATCGCATGAACGCCCAGCAGCCGGCGGCTTTCGGGATGGAACAGCAGTTTGAGGATGCCGTTGGGATCTGCGATGAGCTGCCCGCGGGCGATTTCCCGGTAACGGGCCAAACCCACTTCGTACGGTTCGTTGGCTTTGGTGAGCTCCTGCTCGTTTTGTCCGACCATGCTGATTTCGGGGATCGTATAAATGCCGTAGGGGAATAGTGGGCTGGCCGCATCCGAAAGCTGGTGAAACATGTGGCAGGAGGCCAGGCGGCCTTGCTCCATCGACGTTGCGGCCAGTGCCGGGAAACCGATCACATCGCCCGCGGCATAAATGTGCGGAATGCTCGTCTGATAGAACTCATTCACTTTCAGCCGCCCGCGATTGTCCGCCGTTAGGCCGGCGGCGCCGAGGTTCAGAAGCTCCGTCGCCCCCTGGCGGCCGATGCAATACATCAAGGCCGTGGCCCGCACGGATTTGTTGCTGGCAAGATATGCCTCAACCTGGTCGTCGACGATCTGGATTTTGGAGACCGATTCCCCCAGTCGCAAGCGCATCCCCATGTCGCGTAGGCGGAACTGGAGGTTTTCCGCCAGCTCGTCATCGATGAATTCCATGAGACGGGGCCGGCTTTCAACGAGCGTGACGCGCACGCCGACGGCGGCGAGCATGCAGGCGTATTCCGTTCCGATGACGCCCCCTCCGACGATGATGATGCTGCGCGGAAGCTCGGCGAGGTTCAGCAACTCGTTGCTGTCGATGACCTTGCCGGGCGTGAAGGGGACATCGGCCGGTCGTGCCGGGATGGTGCCGACCGCGACGAGTATATTCTTCCCATGGACGTCCTGGGCTTCGGAATCACGCGTCACGCGGACGGTGTTGGCGTCGACGAAAGAGGCGGAACCCATCAACATGGTGACGCCATTGCGTTCCATTTGATTTTGAATGACGTCGACCTCGGTGCGGACCACGTGGTGGGCCCGGTACAACAGGTCGGACATATGAATGTGATGCTTGACGGCATAGCTCGCGCCGTAAACGGAACGCTCGCGCAGCCCCGTGAGATGGAGCACCGCTTCGCGGATGGCTTTGGAGGGGATGGTGCCGGTATGGATGCAAACCCCGCCGATGCTGTCGGTCCGTTCGATGACGGCGACCGTTTTGCCCAGCTTGGCGGCATTCAGCGCGGCTTTCTGTCCGGCAGGCCCTGAACCGATCACAACCAGGTCGTATGAGAACTGACTCATAGGTTTACTTTCGTGGTATAAATCACACGATTCGTTTTGCGAGCAGGATTCCCCGGTTATATCGGTCACAACATTGCTCAGGTTAAGACGGAGGGGATTTATCGTCTGTAGGCGAGCGGTAATTCTTGCTCGATTGCGACCCGCGGGCGGTCGATCAGTTCAAAGTAGAGTGTGGTAATGACCTCCACGGCTGCACATCCCGGGCCGTTTCACGACCGCTTGCAAAACACCGGCGCGATCGAGCCGTCCAAACGCTGGCATCTGACCGTGCCCGCGGCGCTGTTGATCGTCGGCGTGGGATTGCTGCTGATTCAGGCCGTTGCCTTTGATCATGTCCTCTCTCCCGACGCGGCGTGGGTGCTTTACCTGGCGTTATCGGCATCTCTGGCGGGATTGGCCTGGTGGATCGGCTCACGCCGGTTCAGGCAGCTCACCCTTACCGCGCAAGGCTTGATCGAATTGCTCGATCAGGTCCATCGGGGAGAGGCTCCTCTGGATTCTCTGGACGGCGTGCGCGGGCCCCTTGCCCCCCTGGCGCAGCGCATCCAGAGTGTTCTTCGTGAGCTGCGCGAACAGCAGCAAACGACGGCGAATCTCGAACAGGAGATGCAGCAGCGCATCATGAACCGCACCAGCGCGCTGGAGAGACAGCTAAGCACATTCCGCGAGCAGGCGACCCGCGATCCACTGACTTCGCTGTATAACCGTCGAATGCTGGACCAGATGCTGCCGCAGCTGGTCCAGCAGGGCGTGCAAACCGAATCGCCCCTGTCGATGGTGATGATGGATATCGATTACTTCAAGGAATTAAACGATACGCTGGGGCGCCTGGCGGGCGACGAAATGCTCAAATCATTGGGCCAGATCATCGGCAGCACCATCCGCCAGGCAGACGCGGGATTCCGGATCGGCGGAGATGAATTTGCGGTGCTGCTGCCCGGCTGCGACCGGACGGCGGCGCAAAATGTCGCCAATCGGCTGCGATCGTTGTCTCACGCGATGACGAAGGTTTACAAAGTGGCCAAGCAACCGCAATTATCGATCGGCGTTTGCTCGTTGGAGGAATTGGAGGACCCGACGCCCGAAGCCTTTCTCAAAAAGGCGGATGAGCGGCTGCACGCGTTCAAGCACACCAAGCACGATGACCCCGAGCCGGTCGAAACCTGATTCATATCTGGCGTGCTTCACCCGTTCCTCCCAAAGCCCACGGATCGCCAGCCGTGGAAAATTCCAATTTCAAGTTTTCCGCGCGATCCGTATTTAACCGCGTCGCTTGGGAAGCGCTTTTCCCCTCCCCATCAGAGCCGAGCGGCTACGCCGCCACCAAACACCCTGCCTCACCATAACCATCGTACTTTCGATATTTTCTTCATCCCATATCGCTGCAAAATCCCAATAAAAACGCTCACACAACTTACGCCAACGTGCTGTCCGCACCCCGATCCATCTCAAAGTTAGCACGTCATCCAAAATATTTTCTATCCATAAAACTTTTCAACCCCCTGTTGCGATAGCGCCAATCGAACACGCTCGTTGCCGCGCGCATCTCCCCTATACATAAGTTCACGGGGTGAAGGTTTTTGCAGAATTTTCTTAACTCCTGATTGGTGAATCTCTTCCAAGCGGTAAATCGCGTAATCTAATTTCGTTTGGCGCGCGGACCCGCGCACTTTTCTGTTCCAGGGCCGAAACTTCCCGCCCCAACCTCAGCCCGTCAATCAAGTTACAATCTCAAAATTACCCTGTTTTCATTGCACGCACGCGGCGAGAGGCCATTCAGAAATGACCAAGGACAAAGGACTAGCGACAAATGCCAATTAAAAATGAATGGCGCGCAACGCCAAACCGCTACATCGTCTGCCCCGAAGACGAACGCAGTTGAAGAATCCCAGTAGCGGCCGAGATGCGCACTTGTGGGTCAGAATCTTTCAATAGATCAGACAGGTATTTCTGGAGATCGGACCGGCCGATGGCGCCCATGGCCAATGCGGCCAGAGCGCGCTGACGTGGGTCCTGGCTTTTGGCGCCCGCCACCGCGATGTCATATCCTGCATCGGAGCCGAGCATCCCCAATGCCCGCGCCGCGGCCAGCGAAACCTCGGGATAATCGCTGATCAAATTCCCCCTCACATGCTCGATGATCCGCTGATCGTGCGGCTCCGCCAGGGCGATCAGGGCCACCATCTGGTCGTCCGGATACCCGCTGATGGAGAAGGCGACCAGATCACTAAGCCCGCGCTGATCCCCCAACCGCCAGAGGGCTTCGGCGGCTTGAATCCGGACAGCGGGAGAGGGATCGGAAAGCAGATGCGTCAAAATGTTGGTCGCGCTGGGGTCCTGGAGCAGGCCCAGGATGAACGCCGTGGTCCCTCGCACGCGCGAGTCAAAATCGGTGGCGAATTTTTCCAGATCGTGGCTGAACCGCGTGTCGCCCAGACGATGAAGGGCGAATCGCACCGCGGCTTGCACTCGAAGATCGCTGTCCTGAACGTGAGCCACAAGAGTCGCGTTGGCCTCCTTGATGCGAAGCTGCCCGGCTGCGACGGCGGCGGCGAAACGAACCGTGGGCTCCGGATCGTTCAGACCGTGGAGAATCGGTTCCAGGGCATGGTCGGGAGCGACTTCGCCGACGGCTTCGATGGCATTGGAGCGCAGAAAAGGATCGGCTGCATCACACTCGTTGAGCAATTCACTGCGCGCCGAATCCTGGAGGGCGGGATTGAGCGGTTTAGCCGAGGCTTGGGGGGCGGTAGGAATCGCGGGCGGTGGCGGCGGCGCATGGAATTCGGCCGGCTTTGGTTTGGATGCGCACGCGGAAGCGCCCAGCGCGATGAGGGTCAAGACCGTGGAGAGCCGCGGTTGAATTTTCATGGGGCCGTCTCCGGCGAAGAGCCGCTGGATTCTTTTGATTTTCGGACCAAAAGACCAAATCAGCATTCCTATCGTCGCGGCGATGCAAATATCTGCAAAAAGATCGCCCCAACGGGTGTAAAACGCGATGCGCCGGTCGAGCATGAGTCTGGCCGCGGCATGGCCGGTGGTTCGCGGGGGTAAAAGATCGCTGGTGTGCCCGGTGGAGTCAATGAAACCGCTGATGCCGGTGTTGACGCTGCGGGCGGTAGGGACGCGGTTTTCGATGCTGCGGAAGATGGCGACCTGGAGGTGCTGGGCGTTTTCGTTGGCGAGAAACCACCCATCGTTGGTGACGTTGACGATGAAGTCGGCCCGTTTTTGCTCGCCGGCTTCGGGGCGGATCATCCGGGCGCAAAGGGGGCCGTCAATGTCCTCGAAGCAAATCGGGGTGACGAATTTCCAGAGCTTGCCGGGATCGCCGATCTGAAAAACGGTCATCGCATCCGGCTCGCCGGGGTGGAGGATGTAATCCTCGTAGTAATCGGGGCCGAGGAGTTTGGAGAGTTTTTCGATGAACGGAACGTTGATCAGCGGGATATATTCGCCCCAGGGGACCAGATGAATTTTGTCGTAGCGCTTGCCGAGAGAGTCGTCCATCCGGCCCTCGCGGTCGAAGAGGTAGACGGTGTTGCGGTTGTCCGTGGGATAGAGGCCTTTTTGGCCGTCGCGGGTTTGTTCGGTGTAATCGGCCCAATAAGCGCCGCCGGTGAGAATGGGAAACTTCCAAAAC
>CAZCKE010000179.1:0-8150 GCA_964499005.1 uncultured Tepidisphaeraceae bacterium | reverse complement strand
TGTCGTGCCCGGCGTTTGTGGGACAGGACCTGGGAGGCTGAACGTGTAAGGCCAATCTGAGAATTTACGAGCGGTGGGCGGCGTTTGGATTGCTCTCGACGCATAGCCGATTGCATGGCTCGGAGTCGTATCGTGTTCCATGGCTCTTTGACGAAGAGTCGGTCGATGTGATGCGCCATTTTGCGCGGCTCAAGAATCGGCTGTTTCCTTATTTGTTTGCGGCGGCGCAGGACGCCAATAGTCGCGGCTGGCCGGCAATGCGCGCCATGTTTGTGGAATTTCCCGATGATCCCACATGTCGGTATCTGGATCGCCAGTACATGCTTGGCCCCTCGCTACTGGTCGCTCCAGTATTCCGGCAGGATGACACGGCCGAGTACTACCTGCCCGAAGGAAAGTGGACAAACCTGCTCAGCAACAAAGTCGTGCGGGGCGGACGCTGGATTTCCGAAAAGCTCGATTTCTTCCACGTTCCCCTGTTCGCGCGGCAGAATTCGATTATCGCGATGAGCGGCAACGAAGAGCAGTCCGCCTGGAGCCTTCGCGACGAACTGATATTGAACTTGTGTCAAATTGCGGACGGAGCCGATTTTGAAATCCGCGTTGCCGCATCGGACGGAAAAAGTTCGGCGCAGTTCCACTGCGCCAGAGAGGGTGGAAAGATTACATTGAAAGGGAACGGGCGGGCCAAGACCGTTCATCTGCTTTTAAGGTCAATTCGCAAGGCGAGCGGAATCGCCAACGGCAAAATGCTGCGAGAACTTCCGGAAGGCGCACTATTGGAATGGAAGGATTCGAGTAAGCCGGTTACATTTAGCGTGAGCGATTGAATTCTCGGTGGAATTGAGGTTCCGAGGATGAAGGTCAACGTCGCACACGCCTTGATTCTGACGTCGTGCCTGCTTTGGTGTGCCGGCGGCGTCGCGCGGGCCGATGGACCATACGTCTGGAGTAACGTGCGCGTGGTCGGCGGCGGATTTGTCTCGGGGATTCTATTTCATCCCGCGGCGAAGGATGTTTATTACGCGCGCACGGACATCGGCGGGGCGTATCGTTGGGATACCGCGGCCAAGCAGTGGGTGAGCATCAGCGATTGGGTCGGCGCCGACGATTGGAATTACACCGGCATCGAGAGTTTCGCCGTTGATCCGACCGATCCGAATCGCATTTATCTGGCCACGGGCACCTATACGAACGACGGGTCGGGCAATGGGGCGATTCTTCGATCGGACGATCAGGGGAAAACGTGGAAGATCACGCCGTTGCCTTTCAAAAATGGCGGCAACGAAGACGGTCGCAACAACGGCGAGCGGCTTGTCGTCGATCCCAACGATCCCAGGATTCTATTCTTCGGCTCACGTCGCAACGGGCTGTGGAAAAGCGCGGATTCGGGAAATACATGGAATCAAGTCGCGAATCCGCCCAACCCCACCGGCCAGGTGGACGGGCAGGGGATCGTTTTCATCACGTTTGACAAACAGAGCGGTACTCCAGGTCACCCGACGCCGTCGATGTACATGGGTCTGTGCACGCATCAGCCGTCGCTCTATCAGAGTTTCGACGGTGGCGATAATTGGCAGGAGGTGGGCAATCAGCCGGCCGGAATGCTGCCGCATCGCTGTGCGTGGGATGGACGAGTACTTTATGTGACATACGGAGACGCCCCGGGACCCGGCGGCTGCAATGACGGGGCGGTTTGGAAATACGACGCCAACAACGGATCGTGGGCCGACGTGACGCCGGTTAAGCCGGATAAGGATGACAAATTTGCGTATGCCGGCGTAACGATTGATGCCCAGCATTCCGGAACCGTGATGGTCAGCACGCTCGACCGCTGGGGACACGGGGATGAATTGTATCGATCGACCGATGGTGGCAAGGCGTGGAAGCCGATCGGGCCGACCGCGCGTCGTGATTCCTCGCTCGCTCCATGGCTCAACTTTGGAAAACCGACCGCGCCGCTGGGGCATTGGATCGGCGATATCGAGATCGATCCGTTTGATTCCGGGCATGTGATCTACAACACCGGCTGGGGGATGTGGGAATCGCGCAACGTCGATAATCTGGATCGTAATTCACCGACTCAATGGCACGTCGGATGCCTGGGCGTTGAGGAATGCGTGGTGAACGACGTCATCAGCCCGCCCAGCGGCATGCATGCCTGCATGGTGGCTTGGGACCTGGATGGGTTTCGATGGGGCGACGTGAACGAGCCGCCGCTGCGCACATTTCTGCCCGCTCATGGCCGCAATTCCGCAATCGAGTTTGCCGAGCTAAATCCCGAAGTGATGGTGAGGCTGTTTGCAGGCGATCCGCCCTCGACGGGCGGGGCGGTTTCCACGGACGCGGGCCGGACGTGGACTGATTTTAAGACACATCCATTGTCCGGGGGGGATGGTTCCATTGCGGTGTCGGCGGACGGCGAGACGTTTGTCTGGTCGCCCGGCGGCGAAGAGCCACAAGCCGCTTATTCTCGCGACCATGGCCATACCTGGAAACCCTGCGTCGGTTTGCCCATCAATTTGCGAGTGGTTTCCGATCGCACCGATCCGAATTATTTCTATGCGTTCGATCCCGGCAGCGCGTCGGTTCTGGTGAGCAAAGATGGAGGCGTGACGTTTGCCGCGGGGGGAAGCGGAATGCCCAAGGGAGATGGGTACATTCGCGCGGTCCCCGGCCAAAAGGGCCATGTCTGGCTCGCGACGCCGAGCGGGATTTATCGCTCGATTGATTTCGGAGCCACGTTTGCCCTCATCAGCGTGGGAATCCAGGCGCGGCATTTTGGGTTTGGCAAGGCGGCCCCCGGCCAGGATTATCCGGCGGTTTACGCGCAGGGAAAATACAAAGGCGTGTACGGTTTTTTCCGTTCGGACGATCAAGGCTCAACCTGGAAGCGGATCAATGACGACCAGCACAACTTCGCGGTGATCTACGCCATCACCGGCGATCCGCGAATTTATGGGCGCGTTTACCTGGCATCCAATGGGCGCGGGTTGGTGTACGGTGATCCCCCGGATTCGCCGGACGCGGCTCAATGATCTCGGATTTCTCGATGGGTATAACGTTCACCGGGGTATGCGAAGAACTGCTCGCGCATCGGTTGCGTCTGATGATATGCTGGCGCAAAAACCCCCGGAGATATCGTCGTGATCTGGGGCATATTCGGCGCTGGAGTGTGATAGAGCATTTTGCCCATGATGCAGGCCCAGATCACGATCGGCAGCCAAAGCAATCCGCAGCCGTTCCTTCCGGATTGACGCTGGGGGACGACCGGTAAAAGGGGCGGCGACGACGCCATCGCGGGAAATTGCAGCCCACAACGGGCGCAGAATCGCGCCTCCATTTTTGCGGCTTTGAGGCACCGGGGACATCGGCGGTCAGAATTCATCTGAGAGAATTATAGGCCTTCATTTCATCTCGTCGAACGATCCGACGCGAGGCAATTCCCCCACCAGCGGCCTGACGTATTGGATAAACGCCTCGGTCACGTTATTGCCGTTTTGGATGAATGAGGCGTCCATGTGCTTGGTTTCCCTGGCAACCGTGGCCAGTGGCGTCAGGAATGTATCGATGCTGTAGGCCGCTCCGGGCAAACGCTTCATCGCGACGGAGCCTTCGGTGGCGGTCTGGCTGAATTTAACGGCCATCCGGCCGACGCGGCGGGCTTCGCGTGCGTCGACGTCGCTGACAAAACCCGGAAAGCTGCGCTGGAGATACCCGAACGTGTCGGCCCGGACGCGAAGCTTGCGGGCGTTGGCGCCGCTTCCCAATCGCTTTTTGATCAGATCCGCCAGGTAATCCCCTAGGGAACCGCTGCCCGAAAGCTGGACATTTCCATGGCTGTCGCGCTCCAGCCCGCTCGACATCGCCTCCGCCCAGGTCACTCCGTCGGACCGTGCGATCCCCTCGCTGACGGCGATCAGGCAGCGTCCCTGTTTGGTGAAGACCTTGTCGACGTCGGTGAGAAGCTTGGCTTCGCTGAGCGGCGCTTCGGGCACATAGATGAGATGCGGGCCATCTTCAGGATGCTGCCGCGCCAGCGCCGAAGCGGCCGTGAGAAATCCCGCGTTGCGGCCCATGACCACGTTGACCTTGATGCCCGGCAGCGATTTGTTGTCGAAATTGTCCCCCATCATCGCCGCCGCGACAAACTTGGCCGCCGAACCGTACCCCGGCGTGTGATCGTGGACGCGCAGGTCGTTGTCGATCGTTTTGGGAACGTGAAACACGCGCAGCTCGTAATTCGATTTCTTGGCCAGATCGTGAACGATGCGCGCGGTGTCGGCCGAGTCGTTGCCGCCGATGTAAAAGAAATAACGGACATTGTGCTTGGCAAAAGAGCGGAAGATTTTTTCGCAGTAGGACGCATCGGGCTTGTCGCGGGTCGAGCCCAGCGCCGAAGCCGGAGTATTGGCGATGCGCTCCAGAGTTTCGCCGGCGTAATTCTTCAGTGGGATGAACGTTTCATTGACGATCCCTTTGACGCCATAACGGGCACCCAGAAGCTCCTCGATATGTCCGCATTCCTTGACGCCCTGGATGACGCCGACAAGGGATTGATTGATGACGGACGTTGGCCCGCCGGATTGCCCGACAACCGCGTTGCCTTTGAGCTGAGTTGCCATGAGACTGGTCCTTTCACTGTTCCCGCGATGCGATTTTCAGCCGCGATGATAGTCCAATAGCGGGCGGCTTCAAGGGTTGTCGGATAGCCCGTTGAACGATGGAAAATTAAAGGCTGAAGGGGTCAGCTCAGGCGGTTTTCAGCAAAAGTTTTCGGCGGGGACGGCGCATGGCCAACCCCACGCAAACGGCGCCGATCATCACGGCGGAGGTGGGCTCCGGGACGCCGACGGCAAAGGGCTCGAGCAGGGTCATTGCGGGACGATCCACCCCGTTGGAGGGGTCCAGCGCGAACATGTAATTGCCCCACCAGGGTCCGCCGCCCCACCAGGCCCAGCCCAGCCAGACGTCGCTGTTGGCGGGGCTGTTCATGTAGTTGAGCATGTTCGTGACCACTTCGTCGCCGATTTGGTTGGAGTTATTTCCAATGATCGAATTGGCGACGGCGAACTCGCCCAAGAATGCTTTGCGATTGTTCGCGTGCAGCCAGTTGGTCAGCGCTGTCAGACGCGAGACACCTATATTTTTGTCGTTGTTGGCGATGGTGCTGTGGGTGCCCGAGCCATCGCTGTCGAAGTATTGATGGACGTCGAAGGCGAAGTTATTTCCAGGATCGACGATATCAAGCATGGCCGCGGCATTGGAGCGGCCGTTGGAATCGCTGGTGTTCCAGGTCCATGCGCCGGTAAAGCGGTTGCCCGGCACCAGAATGAGATTCTGCGCCCCCGTCGCGCGGATTGCTGAGATCGCGGCGTTGGCGGCACCCACCCATTGGTCCGTGTTCAGGTTGGCCGGTTCGTTCATGAGGTTGAAGATAATGTGGTTGTTGGATTTGAAATCCGTCGCGACCTGCGACCAGAAATTGGCGAATGCCGAATTCGGGACGTCTCCGCCGACCACGCCAACGCTGGACCCCTGAAAATTGGAGGCGGGCATCGGGTAGTAGCGGGCAAAGTTGTGCGGATCGAGCAGGACGTACGCGCCCTTGGAAGTCGCGTAATCAACGAAAGACGTCATCCGGGCCAGTTCAGTGGGATCGAGGGTCGCATTTTGAGATTGTTGCAATCGTTCCCAGCGGAAAGGCAGGCGGAACGTGTTCAGGCCTTTGCTGATGAAATAATCGACTTCCGCGTCGGTGGGATAGGTGTAATCGGTATTGTAAACGCCGGGAAGGTTCGTTTGGCCAAACTCGGCGCCCGAAAGATTGACGCCGGTGTAGATGATCGCGGCGCGCGAAATGGCAGGTGCGATCGCGGCGACAATGGAAACAAAAACCATGCGAGTCGCGATAGGGAAACTCCGCACGATGCCATCCTCCTCCCCCACCCGGGGCACAATAGTAACTGACAATAATCTAAAAATGAAAGATAAAATTCTGCAAAGATCATTTCGTGAAGATTCCGACAGCCAATCATTAATCATGAAAGCTCCCGCTAGGTCAGCGAAGGCTTTGAGAATGGTGGTTGGTTGGGATCGCGTCACGCATGTATCTTTCGCGAGTTGCTTTACAGCGATACGGCGACGTTTTGCGGAATTCTTGCGCCGGGAAAGCACGCGACAATGCGACGAATTCCCAATAGGTCATTTTCACCGCTTTTTCACGCTTGCCTTGCAACCATAGCCACATGCGCCTTCTTAACATCCGCCGCTCGCGCGGACGAGCCGATGCAATCCAATGGAAGTGCAAGTTTGCCGGCCGCCACCACCGAACAATCACAAGAGACATCCGATTTCGGCGACAAGGCCCTTGGCGATTGGTGGGGCAGCCGCCAGCGCCTGGAAGACGCCGGAGTCAGTTTCAATGGAAACATCGTCCTTGAAGGCTTTGGCAATTTCCGCGGCGGAATCGACACCGCCCACCAAATCGGCGCCGCCACAGTGGATCTGAATCTAACCTTGGATACGGACAAACTGGTTCACTTGCCCGGCGGCGAGTGTTATATCGATCTGGAAGACCACGCGGGCCGCAACCCGTCTCGCGATTTGACCGGCGATCTGCAAATCTTCGACAAGCAAAACACTTCTCCTTATCTTCAAATCTTCGAGCTTTGGTATCAGCAAAAACTGTTTGGCGGCAAATTCCGTCTCAAAATCGGCAAAGTGGATGCAAATACGGAATTCGGCGTGGTCGACAACGGCCTGATGTTTCTCAGCAGTTCTGCCCAGGTGAGCCCGACGAATTTTGTCCTTCCCACCACCCCGATCCAATGCCGTCAGTAAACGTTTTCTTCACCCCAACGGAAAATTTTTACGCCTCCTTCGGCGCCTATTATGCCAATCGCTCCGAGACGTTCGGAGAATTGGTGGATGATCCTTCCCAATCGCAGGCGGCCAAATCCGGCGCGTGTCTGATCGGTGAGGCCGGCCTCAAATGGCATCAGGATATTTTGCTGGATCAAGCAGGCAACTTGAAACTCGGAGCATGGGGCCACGCCGGGACATTTGCCCGCTTTGATGGATCGCGGCAGCAGGGAACCTATGGCTGCTACGCGATCCTCGACCAGACGCTCTGGCAGCCGATAGGTGAAGGGGAGGATGGTCGCGGCGTGCGAGCATTCCTCGAAGGCGGAGGCACCCAACAGGTGATCAACACCATTAACGGGCATATCGGCGCGGGCTTTACCTGCACCGGATTGCTCGAAAGCCGCCCTGACGATGTGATCGGATTCGGACCTCAGTATGCCCATCTGAGCTCACAAGCGGGTTTGCCCCATTCCTACGAGCTGGCGATCGAAACGTTTTACCAATACCAGTGGACCAAATGGGCGCAGCTACAGCCCGATTTGCAATACATCATGAACCCCGGCGGAAAATTCCCCGATGCGTTGGTCGCGACCCTACGGCTGTCGATTAATTTTTGAGCTCACGCGCGGCGTCGGAGGATCGTTTATTTCCCCAGCAGAACGCGTTCGACAAATCCCGTATCGACGTCGCCCCTCAGAAAATTCTGATGGTCCATGATCTGGATATGCAGCGGAATCGTCGTTTTCGTGGGCGCAATATGAAATTCGCTCAATGCCCGCTTCATCGTGGCAATCGCCTGGGCGCGGGTCGGCCGGTGAACGATCAGCTTGCCGATCATGCTGTCGTAATTGGGCGGGATTCGATAACCGGCATAGGCATGGCTGTCGAGCCGAACGCCGGGGCCGCCGGGGGCGTGAAATTCCTGGATGAGGCCCGGAGAGGGGGCGAAATTGCGCTGCGGGTCCTCGGCATTAATGCGGCACTCGATGGCATGTCCCGTTTGAGTAATGTCTTTTTGCTTGAAGCTGAGCGGCAAGCCCGCGGCGATGCGAATCTGCTCTTTGATTAAGTCGATGCCGGTCACCTGCTCGGTAACCGGATGCTCGACCTGGATACGGGCATTGACCTCGAGCAGGTAATAATTCTGGTCGCCATCGACGAGGAACTCGACGGTGCCGGCATTGGTATAACCCGCCGCCTTGACGAGCCGGACAGCCCATTCGCAAAGCTTTTCGCGGTTTTCCTGATCGAGCGCCGGACTGGGAGATTCCTCGTCGACCTTT
>CAZCKE010000178.1:0-8166 GCA_964499005.1 uncultured Tepidisphaeraceae bacterium | reverse complement strand
CAATCGCTTGCACACGCATTCGGCGTAGAGATTCATGCTGTCTTTATTGGCCCGATCCACGACGCTGGTCAGCGGCGTCTCGTGCACCGCCAGGAGCGTCCAGGAATTATCCTTCGCGGCCAGCGCGTGCGCATATTGCTCCCGCTGCGTGCGATCGCGTTGCACCGACCCGCTCAGGAGAATCCCGGAATTTTTAAACGTCTCCGCCAGCACCGTCCCGGCATACAGGGGCGGATCGTGCACCGTCACAGAGACGGGCTGGACGTTCGCCTCCCGGGCTTGCCCCCTTAAGATCAAATCATTGGTCCCGGGCTGCCTGGAAAACCAGATTGAATTCTCGTCGCCCGCCACGCAGGTATTTTTTATCGAGACGTAATTGGTTGTCGGCACGGTTGAAAAGTCGACCAATTGCCCAAAGCCGCCGGGCCGGACGTACAAATCCAGGCAATTCACATTCAGATTGAGCCCCGCGACCTCCGCGACATAGCGTTTTTGGGTCTGGTCCGCAGGCCAGTTGGGGTGCAAAAACTCGTCGTCAAAGACGCTGTCATCGACGAATAGGTCATGGGCGGAGCGTAGCCCGCGAGCGGCCAGGTTTGTCGCCCAGGTCTTAAAGACAGTGTCCACGTCCCAGCCGACTTTTTTGAGAAGCTCGGCATCGCCCAGGGTGGGATCGCCGTCGCCGATCAGCACGAGATCATCATGGTGGAGGAGCAGGAGGGTGCGGAATTTGAAATCGGCGCCGAGCTTGTCGAGTGCCGCAGAGGTGGTGATGACCTTGAGGTTGCTGGCGGGGATAAGGGGATGGGTGGATTGGGCCTGAAAGATCGGCGTGACGGCCCCGGCCTGGCCGAGGCGCACGACATCGATGCTGAAATCCGCGTGATCGACGGGCTTTTCTTGCAAAATCTTGTCGATGTCGCCCGGCAGATCGGCGCGGACGGGAGCGGCCGAGACCAGCAGGAGCGCGGCGAATAAAACGTGGGAGAGGCGTTTCATCCGTGAAACCTCCAAGGGAATCCCTAGAAACTATTCGCTTACGATATCGGCCGATCCCGGCCTCGCAAGTGAAGCCGCGTCAAAATTTCATGGTTCCCTGGAACTTTCCAACGGCGTGCTCAGAGGGGTTTTGAAGCGATCGTCCTCATGGGGTTTGGGGATTTTTGAATTTTGATTGGGTTGGGAATCCCGAGATTTTTGGGTTTTGAGAAAAGTCGGCTGGACAGGCTCTTCGACATCGCTCAGGACAGGCCCTTCGACTGGGCTCAGGGCAGGCGGTCCGGCTTTTAGAAAAAGCCAGGGGGAACCCAAAAGGGAGGGTCGAACTAGGATTGGGGGCGCAAGGGGTTTGGTTTGATTGGGGTTCGATCAAAATTGCAAAACTTTCACCCCTGAACCACTATACGGAGGAGGTGCGCGCGCGGGTCCGTGGATTTGATTGGATTGGGGGTGGGGAGGGGTTTGAGGGTTTTAGAAGGAAAATATTTTGGAGGGGATGACGCAGGAGGGCTTGGGATGAGCGCGCAATGCTGCGGGATTGATGCGATGGAGAGCGATTGGGGGGTGAATGGGGGCGGAAGGTGAGAGTGGGAAAGGCGGTAGTGGCGGGAGAGATGAGGATGGAGAAGTGATGGATGAAGACGTGAAAACGTGAAGACGTGAGACTCGGGATGCGTGAGTGCACTAGGAGGTAATTGGCTGAGCACCACGGAATTTAAGGTCTACAGTTCCATTGTCTCGGAGCCAGCCGTCAACGGTATAGAGGAAGTTTTGTGTCTGATTTTCGGCACGGTGAAAGTTATTATCGTTTACCAAGTAGTGGGGATTGCCGTTAGGCGGGCAGTTTTGCTCGTATTGAAAAACAAAATGGGAAGAATCGTTGGGATCGGGTTGGGCGAGCTTCAGTTTAGCTTTGCGAACGCCCTCATCCCACCATCCAGGAATCCAGAGAGCCACGCTGGCAGTGGCGTGTGGCGGAGAAGAGAACGTCGCCGGGGTTATGACCGCACAGTCGAGGCTGCACAATTGACCGTGGTCGATGTTAGGTCTCATTTCCATGCAAATGATACGTCGAGTTCCGGCAGGACTTATGCGGTCGTGAAGAAAGACAATTGGCCAGGAATGACTGTCGAAAAAAGACGCTGGAAGAAAGCATCCCTCTTTGCCGAGTACGTGGAGCAAGTTTTGCCAACAGCGAGGCCAAAGGGCAAATCCAGAAACATTGACCGATCCGAAACTGTATGAAGTGACGTAGTTGTCGCGGAGAACAAAAGGATCAAGAGAATTTGCGTTTCCAGCCCAAACCGGCAGATTTTGATTATTGTAGTCGGCACACTGCTGCTGCCAGTACGTCAACCGGATGTTCACGAAAAGAGTCGACCTGCTTATTCCAGCAGCAGCCAATACTGTAACCGCCAGGATTGAGAAGATCAGAATTCGCCGCCGGCGTCTTCTGCGACGGTACTGCGTGAAGTCTCCATAATCGAGTATCTCAGTTCGAGGCTCTGACATATCGTGCCTGTCACGTATTGTCACAGAAAAGGATCGAGAGAGTTGCAGAAACGACCAGGATTGCGGGGATTGGGGATTTTGAAACCGGGAATCCACGGGCTTGCGCCCGTGGCTAAGAAACAGAAGTTCGGGGAGTGATCTAGAACGGGAGGCTCTGGTCCATCCAGTCGTCGTTGCGGAGGACGTTTTTGCGGTTGAATCTTGCGAGTTTTTCGGCGCGGGCTTGGGCGATGGAGATGAGGCGGGAGGCGCCGATGGTTCGCCAGCTTTGGCGGAGTCGGGGGGCGTGGCGGGTGAAGAGGTCGTCTTCGGAGGAGGCGAAGAGTTGGGCGGAGCCGGGGTCGCCCTGGCGGGCGGCGCGGCCGAAGAGCTGGCGGTCGACGCGGGCGGAGCCGTGGGGCTCGGTGGCGATGACGTGGAGGCCGCCGAGGTCGGGGACGCCGCGGCCGAGCTTGATGTCGGTGCCGCGGCCGGCCATGTTGGTGGCGACGGTGATTTTACCGGGTTGCCCGGCCTCGGCGACAATGGAAGCTTCCTGGGCGGTTTGCGTGGCGTTGAGGACGCGGTGGGCGAGGCCGATGGCGGCGAGACGGCGGCTGACCTCCTCGGAGGCCATAACGCTGCGGGTGCCGACGAGGACGGGTGCGCCTTTTTCGTGGATTTCCCTGACGCGGGAGACGACGGCGTCCCATTTCTGGACGGCGGTGTCGAACATCTGAAGGGGCAGGTGGACGCGGATGCAGGGCTTGTTGGTGGGGATGCGGACGATGGGTCGGCGGTAGATCTGCCACATCTCGCCGCGAGCTTCCCAGGCGGTGCCGGTCATGCCGGCCATGATGGGGTATTGGCGGAAGAAGCGCTGGAAGGAGAGGCGGGCGAGATTTTCCTTGTCGGCGGTGACGGGGACGGCTTCCTTGACCTCGATGGCCTGATGGAGGCCGTGACGCCAAGAGCGGTCCTGCATGATGCGGCCGGTGAATTCGTCGATGATCTGGACCTTGAGGTCGGGAGTGACGAGGTAATGCTCGTCGCGGACGTAGCAGTAACGGGCGGTGAGAGCCTGGACGACGAGCTCCTCGCGACGGCGTTTGCCTTTCCAGAAGCCGGTATCGTCCTCAGCCATTTCGTCGAGACGCTCTTCGCCGCGCGGGCTGAGGTCGACGGAGCGGACGGTCCAGTCGATTTTGAAATCGCGGTGAAGCTCGAGTTGCACGGCGAGGGCTTCGGCGCGCTCGTAGAGGGGTTTGTTGCCCTCGGCATCGGGTGAATTGGAGATGATGAGGGGGGTGACGCCCTCATCGATGAGGAGGGAGTCGGCCTCGTCGACGAGGACGCGCCAGAGGCCGGGGACCATGAGGCGATTGCGATCGGGCCCGCCGAGGAGCATGCCAACGGCGGTCTGGGTGGAGGTCCGGAGATTGCCCAGGGCGATCTGGTCGCGGAGGAAATCGGCGACGAGCTCCTTGGAAGTGACGTAGACGATGTCGGAACGGTATTGGAGGGGGCGATCCTGAGGCGTTGTGTCGTGGACGACGTGGCCGACCTTGAGGCCCATAAGCTTGTAGACGGGAGACATTTCCTCGGCGTCGCGGGAGACGAGGTAATCGTTGACGGTGATGATGTGGACGGGACGGCCGGACCAGGCCCAAAGGCCGGCGGTAAGGGTTGCGGTGAGGGTTTTGCCCTCGCCGGTGGCCATTTCGGCGATGGTGCCGAGGCGCATGGCGAGAGCACCGACGAGCTGGCAGGGGAAGGGTCGCATGCCGACGCCGCGAAAGGCGGCCTCGCGGGCGATGGCCATGGCGCGGTCGAGGGATGGGCCTTCGAGGCGGCCGAGGCGGGCGAGATCGCGGTGCTTGGAGGCTTCCTCGGCGAAATGGGAGGAGCCGAGGTTGTGGATTTCGGGCTCGAGCTTTTCAATGCGGGCGACCTGGGACCAGAGGCTGGAAAGGACGCGGCGTTTATTTTTGGCCCAGCCGACGACGCCGCTGACGAGCTGGTCGAGGCCGCGCAGCTCGGGGGCTTTGACGCGGCGTGCGTCGAATACGGACCAGAGATCGTCGGAGACGAGGGACATTTTTTAATTTGCGATTTGCGATTTGCGATTTGCGATTGAAATGCCGGGATTTCGATCGCAGATTGAAAATCGAAAATTGAAAATTTCTAGAGCCATTTTCCCGTGTCGTGGGCCTGGATGATCTGGAGGACGCGGCGGGTCCATTGCCGGATCAGGGGCTGAGAATCGAGGGTCAGACGGACGTAGGCGCGTTGGCCGGGGTAAAAGTTTTCATCGTTGTTGTCGATGTCGACGCGTGCTTCGAAGGTGCCGACCTGGGATTTTTTGCCGCGTGGGTCGTGAGGGTCGGCGACGATGTCGCCACCGGCGCCGGAGCCGAGGGCGGCATCGGCCATGTCGTAACTGGCGGCGGGGAAGAGCTTGACGTTGCGGCCCTTGAGGGGGAGGACAGGGAGGCCGGCGAGGCGGACTTCGACCTTATGGTTGGGGAATTGCTCGGCGAGCTCGGCATCCTGCTGGGTGATGTCGCCCTTAACGACGAGCTTGCTGAGGACGGCGACGCGGCCGATCTCCAAGCCGCGCGGGAGATAGCCGTCGACCATTTCCTTGAGCTTGGGGGCGATGAGGGTGCCGGTGAAGGGAGCCTTGACCTTGAGATCATCCTGGCGGCGATGGACCTCGTCAAGCTCATCGTCCCAGACTTTCTGGTCGGCGCGGTCCTTGGCGAGCTCGTTTTGGTCCATGACGCGAGCCTGGCGGATGCGGGCGTCGATTTCCTCACGGTGGGCATTGACGACGTCGAGCTGATGGTCGATGTCGGGGCTGGTGAGCTCGAGGATGACCTGGCCGGCGTAGACGGTGTCGCCGTCGTGGGCGTTGATGGCGATGACGCGGCCGGAGCCGCCGGTCTTGAGGGCGCCGCTGGTGACGCGGCCGCGATCGTCGTGGGGATCGTCGGGCTGGACGATGCCGGTGAAATCGACGTGGACGGGGAAGCGGATCAGACCGATGAGGACGACCAGAACGACGGCGACGGCAGCGCTAAAGCCGATGGCGCGGGTGCGCTTGCGATGGAGCTCGGGATTGAGCAGGAGGTATTTGAGGACTTGGACGACGGGGACGGCCATCCAGGTGATGAGGGCGCCGATGCCCATGAGCACGCCGAGGACGGGAATCTTGTAGGTGACGATCAACATGATCATCAGGCCAACGAAGATGCGATATGCGGTGCTGGTGACGGCGTAGACGAAGAGCCAGATGCATTGGCCCAGCGGAGGAAGGGGCTGGGTGAGCTTGAGGCGGAAGACGTAGCGCTTGAGGAGGCCCAGGGTGTAATCGGTGCTCTTTTGGCGGAGGTTGGGGATCTCAAGCCAGTCGGAGAGGATGTAGTAGCCGTCGTAACGGAGGAGAGGATTGGCGTTGAAGATGATGGTGGAGACGGAGGCGATGAACATCGCGTTATAGGCGAGCTGGTTGATCAGCGGAGAGGTCGCGGGACTGGTGTAAGCCCAGACGAAGGCGCAGATGGAGGCGAAAAAGAGCTCGACGATCATGCCGGCGGCGCCGACGAAGACGCGATGCCATTTGTTGGGGAATGCCCAGGCCGTGGAGGCATCGACGTAAGGAGTGGGGACGAAGACCAGGAGCATGAGGCCCAGCTCGTGGCATTCGCCGCCGAAGCGCCGGCAGGCGAAGGCGTGGCCCAATTCGTGAATCAACTTGATGAAGACGAAGGTGAGGTAGAGATAAGCGATGTTCTCAAGGTTGTTCTGTAAGTCGAAGGCATGATGGCCGGCAACCTGGAGGTCGTTCCATTTTGGCGCGAGAACGAAAATCGCGGCGCCGATGGCGATGAGCCAGACGATTGCGCCAAGTTTGCTGAAAAGGACGCGAGCGACGGGGAGCCAGAGGCGAAGGAAACGATCGGGATCCCAAAGGGGGATGCGAGGAAACAGAATGTTCATCAGGCGGCTTTGGAACTTCCGCTGGGACATCTGCTTGTGGCGGCGGAGAAGGACGGTGGCATCGGGGGTGATGTTGGTTTCGAGAAGATTGGCGGCGTAAAGCTGGCTGAGAATCTGGATGACTTCGGGCTGCGTGGGGGCGTCATCGGCGAGCTGTCCGCCGACGAGGTCCCAGGCTTCGGCGACGGTGCGGCGGCCGTCGAGGAGGCCGACGAAGCGGTAAGCGGGGTCGCTGAGACGGTGGAACTGATTGCCGGCGGGGTCGCGGACGACGTACCAGCGTTCGTCGCGGAAGTATTGGCGGGACATCTGGGCGCCGGCGCGGAGGCGGGGCTTGAGCGTCGCGACGCGATACCAGGATTCGGAGAATGTGGGGCGGAGTTGGAGCATGAATTAGTGGTTGGTGGTTAGAAGCTGTTTCAAAACCTCGCGCGGGCGTTGCTTGCGTCTGGCGGAGGCTAGCCGCGTCGCTCCTCCTCGCCGTATTTGGTCCTAATACTGCTCGTCGTCGCTTCTTGCCAGCCTCCGCCATCCGCGGCGCACCGCCGCGCGGGAGGTTTTGAAACAGCTTCTAGTGTTTTGTGGTTAGTAAATACGGCATTTGATTTTTCCAACCACCCGGCACAAATCACTAACCACTCTCCTTTACAGCCAGAGTTTCAGGCGAACGTATTCGACGAACTTGTGGGTCCAGATCCAGATGAGCGGTTTTTGGTCGACGTCGATGGCGACGTCGCCGGTGAGGCCGGGGCGCCAATTGGGATCGAATTTGTCGAGCCTGACATAGACGGTGAAAACGTTGTCGCCTTCCTTGGCCTCGCCCTGGGGAACGATGCGATCGACGATGCCGTCATATTTCTGAGTCGGCGAGTCGGTCGTGGCCAACCTGGTGTGGGCGCCGAGTTTCACGTTTTGAATGTCGCGGTCGCTGACGGAAGTCTTGGCCCGGAGGCTGTTGTCGGCGGCGATGGTGAAGAGCTCGTCGCCCTCTTTCTTGGGTGCACGGACCTGATCGGTGAGGTCGCCGGTGAGGATCATTCCATCGAAGGGAGCGCGGATGGTGGCGCGATCGATGCGATCCTGATAGAGCTTGACATCGGCCAGTGCGCCTTCTTTTTCGGCGAGGGCGATTTTGGCGTCGGCCTGCTTGGTGGGGTCGGCGACGTCCTTGATGTATTCGGCATCGTACTTGTGGACATCGGCCTGGGCGCTATCGAGGCGGCGCTGGAATTCGGAGGTGTCCATCTCAAGAAGGAGATCGCCCTTCTTGACGGAGTCGCCGGGACGGACGAGGACGGATTTGATGTAGCCGTCAAAAGGCGTCTGGAGATTTCGCTTGTTGATCGATTCGAATTGGTATGGGGCGTTGACGTGATACATCATCTTGAATTTGAAGATGAAGATGCCGCCGACGATGATCAGGATGGTGATGAGCTTGGCGAGCATGTGCTGGGGGCCGATGGCTTTGCCGGTGGCGTCGCGGACGCTGAGGCCGGCCTTGGTGATGAGCCAGCGATCGTTCTGGAAGCGATCGTAAAGCTGGGGAGCGAGGAGATCGACGGCGACGGCGAGGCCGGTGAGGGCCTGGGGAGAAAGCTTATGAGTGGAGGGGAATTCGAGAGTGACGACGGCGACAACGTCGGCGCGGCGGCGAAGGGGAAGGGAGAGAACGAA
>CAZCKE010000177.1:0-8176 GCA_964499005.1 uncultured Tepidisphaeraceae bacterium | reverse complement strand
TCCTTGCGCGGGCGATCAAAGCCGATTCTTACCGACGATCCGGTAACGACGGTGAAAAACGCGGAGCGGAATTGCCCTTGTAAGTCGATCACCAAATCGTATTGAGCCTGCTGAAGCTGCTTCACCAGCTTCCAGATAGAGGCCATCCCCTTCCAGGGATGCGCTAGCTCCTGCCGCTCGAAAGAAACGACGTTGGAGAGGGCCGGATGGTGGCCGATCCATTCGGCAATGGCGGGGGCAAGCAGCCAATCAATGCGGGCACTGGGGTATCGCGCGCGAAGCTTGGCCAGAACCGGGACGGTATTGATGACATCCCCGATGGCGGAAGGCTTAATGAGCAAAATGCGGTGAAATTCGCCGGAAATAGGCGGGGAAATAGAATGACGGCGCGAATTCGACAGAGGCGGCGAAGCGTTGGGGATTAGGGTGCCGGGCATTAATCGTGCGAAATGCGGCGGAGTCACGCCGCGGGAAAACTATACTGATCAGGGCGCGACAAATCCACATGGGCGTGAAATCAAACCGCCAAGAAAATGCATGTTTGCTGCGGATAAAAATGATTTTGTGTCCCTTGGCGTTCTAGGAGGCTTGGCAGTTATTTTTTTATCCGCCGCTGGCCATGGGGGCACAGATCCAAAAGCACGCAGTCATGACACCTGGGATTTTGGGCTTTGCACGTTTTGCGGCCATGCTCAATGAGCAGTATGTGCGATTCATACCGATCCCGCGGAGCAATGAGCGGCTTGAGCTGGTCGTGAGCCTGATCGGCGCTCGACCCGCTCGGAATCAGCCCCAGCCGGATCGCGATGCGGTGAATGTGCGTGTCGACCGGAAACAACGCTTTGCCAAACGCGAACAAAAGCGTGCAGTTGACCGTCTTGGGGCCGACGCCATGGAAATTCAGGAGATACTCGCACGCTTGCTCATCGTTCATCGCTGAGAGGAATTGCAGATCGATTTTCCCGTGCCGTTCGCGAATTTGGCGGAGAATCGATTGGATGCGCGGAGCCTTCTGATGGGAGAGCCCGGCGACTCGGATATGCCGCTCGACTTCTTCCGCGGGCGCATCGGCTACCTGGTTCCACGAACGAAACCGCCGGCGCAATTGGCGGTATCCCGCGCTGCTGTTCTTGTTGGAGGTATTTTGCGAGAGGATTGTTTCGACCAGGACGTTAACACCGGTGCCCCAAATCTTCGCCGGCCGCGGGCCGTATTCGCGGCGGAGCAGCGGGAGAATTTTCCGAATTATTCCTCGCGGTAAAGTCGGCACGAACTCTAATTTACCAGCGAAGCAATTGCTCCGCGCGGCCGGCCCTCAAAACTTGAAATGAGACGGGCGAAATCGAATCGCGGGCGGCCGCTTTCTGTTCAAGGCCCGCGTCGTCATCGGCGGACGCCGAAACTTCGGAGCGCTCCCGCAGATCGCCGATGCGAGCTTTACGATGTAAAGTATTCGTGCAAAGAAATTCGGCATAACCTCGTCTCAATAACGCATTCAGGTGATGGAGAGTTTCGATGCGGCCGGAGTTTGATGCGATGGCGCGCCGGAAAGCGCATCGGCCACAACGCCTTCGAGGACGGAGACGTATTGCAGAAATCGCTTCCGCCCAACCCCCGTCAGCTTGACCAGCGTTTGCGGACGGTTGTTGCGCGTGCCTT
Organism: uncultured Tepidisphaeraceae bacterium; assembly: GCA_964499005.1. GTDB lineage: Bacteria > Planctomycetota > Phycisphaerae > Tepidisphaerales > Tepidisphaeraceae > CAZCKE01. The sequence continues at coordinate 6,517 of CAZCKE010000177.1, read as the reverse complement.
TCCAGATCTCCACGAAGTCGGCTTCTTCCAGAAGTTGAAGCTGGCGGCTCAGATTCCCGTCGGTCAGGGCGCACAACGTCCGCAGCTCCGTGAAAAGCAATCCCTGCGGATGGGAGGCGAGCGACGAGAGAATGCTGAGCCGCGCTTTTTCGTGGATGAGGCGCTCGAGCCCTCCGTAGGCGAAGCGGGCACTGGAGGATTTGGGGCCGGGATCATTGCGGGGCATCGCGGCGCTCCAGATTCCAATAGAGGATCGCGGCCGCGGCGGATTGGCCGATGCCGAACGGCAATGCCATCGCCCAGGGCGAGAAGGGGTAGGCGGTTTGCGCCCATACGATCGAGAGAAGGCCGCAGATCAGATAGAAAGCGCCGACGAGAGCGATGCCGCGCGGAAGAATTCGACGCGAGGCGAGGGTGCCCATGCCGAAGAGGATGGTCCAGAGGCCGGGCATGATCCAGAGCGAGGACCATGCGACGCGGACCAGGATGAAGGTGAGAAGGGCGCCAATCACGATGCAGGGGGTGAATTGCTCGACGGCCTGGAGGGTCAGCTCCCTTTGGAGAGAGGAATTATCACGTCTCAGCAGCGTGACGATTCGAACGGCGACGCTGGCGATGCATATCGCGGCGGCGGTGAGCCAGAGCCACAGGTAGGCGGTGAGGTTTTGGGATGGATTGGGAAGATAAATGGTTTGGATCGTCGCGGCCGTTGCGGCGACAATGGCTGAGAAAAACGTGGTGCTCGAACGGTACCCGCGAAAAACACGCGTGTGGGCCATTTGCAGGCGGATATCCGCGATCTGGTTCAGGGCGTCATCAAGTTCCATGGAAGTGCCTCTTAGCTTTACTTTGTAAAGTACCGGATGCTACAGGTGGCGTCAATCACTAAACGCGCGGGGTGGGCGGGAGTTGCAGGAGGCGATTTGGGCCGCTTCAAGAAGCCTTTCGCCGCTTCGATTCGGCTCGCCGAAGGTCAAAGTACATCTGAAGATTCAGCCAAAGTTCCGGGGACGTGCCCAATTCCGCGGCAAGATCGAGGGCGGAATCGGCGGTAACGCCGCGTTTGCCGCTAATTAACTCGTTCAGCTTTGCAACCGTCCAGCCCAGTTTTTTGGCGAAGGTGCGCTGTGTGATACCGCTTGGTAGAAGGAACTCCTCGAAGAGCATTTGGCCGGGATGGATGGGGTTTGGGGCACGCATAAGGAATTTTATTTCGCGTTACTGAAATCCCTTTTGTAGGGGCGGCTTCAGCCGCCGCGGGCGATCAAACTATGGCTACGATAGCAAATTGAGGATTTCGATAAAACGCACTACTTCAAACTCTCCGGATTCAGCGGTTTAAGCTCTTTGGCGACAAACTGCCCGTCTTTGCGGATGAGTTTATTGTCGAACCAGATTTCGCCGCCGCCGGCATCCGGGGTTTGGCGCATGACCAGGTCCCAGTGGATGAGGCTTTTGTTGCCGTTGGAGGCTTCGTCGTAGCAGGCGCCGGGGGTGAAGTGGATCGACCCGGCGATTTTTTCGTCGAAGAGGATGTCCTTCATCGGCTTGGTGCAGTAGGGATTGAAGCCGATGGCGAATTCGCCGACGTAGCGGGCGCCCGCATCCGCGTCGAGAACTTCATTGAGCTTCTTGGTATTCGTGCTGGTGGCGGCGACGACCTTGCCGTCGCGAAATTCGAGGCGGACGTCATTGTGGGTGACGCCGCGGTAGATGGTGGGGCAGTTGAAGTGGATGACGCCGTTGACGGAGGTCTTGACGGGGGCGGTGAAGACCTCGCCGTCGGGGATGTTGACGTGTCCGTCGCAGGGGATGGCGGGAATGCCTTTGATGCTGAAGGAGAGGTCGGCGTCGCCGGGGCCTTTAAGGCGGACGCGGTCGGTGCGCATCATCAGCTTAGCGAGCGGCTGCATCGCCCGGCTCATCTTCGCGTAATCCAGCGTGCAGACGTTGAAATAGAAATCCTCGAAAGCTTCGGTGCTCATCTCGGCCATCTGGGCCATCGAGGGATGGGGCCAGCGAAGGACGCACCAGCGGGTTTTCTTGATCCGGATGTCTCGGTGGACCTTGTTCCAGACGGTCGTCTCGTAGAGCTTTTGCTTGTCGGCGGGGACATCCGAGAGCTCGGAGACATTGGGATTTCCCCGGCAGCCGAGGTAGCACTGGACGTTTTGCATCTGCAGTTTTTCGATCTTGGCAATGAGCTCCCATTGCTTGGGCTGGCCGGCGAGCATGAGGGAGCGGCTGATCTGGTTGCTTTTGAGCGAGACCAGCGGATATCCCCCGGCCCGGGCGGCGTGGTGGACGAGGGCATTGGCGAATTCATGGGGCACATCGATGGCTTCGATGAGGATGGTTTCGCCTTTTTTGACGGCGCAGGAGTAGTTGATGAGGAGCTTTGCGAGTTTGTCGATGCGGGGGTCGAGCATGGGTTCTCCGAAAGTAGGGCAACAGAATTTATGATGTTTGCGGGACTACGATGGGCGCTCCACATTCGCTGCAACAGTCGCCCGGCGTTCCGCGGAGATCGTAACCGCATTCGGCGCAGAAATTGAGGCGGCCGCCAGTCAATTCCGCGGCAACTTTGATCGCGACGCGCCGGCGAATGCGGCGGTAGAGAAGCCACTGGCAGAACCAGAAGGGGGCATTCATTAAAAGGCCGATGAGGGAGTTCATCCACGGGCTGATCAGTGAAGCGATGAAGAAAAATACGGCAGCAAGGATGCAGGCGACCCAGCCAAACGTATACCACGGTTGAACGGCCGCGATCTCTTCGCGTGTATAGGTTTGGAGTCGCAACAGGGCTTTTTCCGGCGGGAAAACAGCAAGCTCGGGATAATGACCGAGGCGTTCGTATTTCGACCAGTTCGCGATTTTGCCGAGGAATCCCACCATTCAACATGAGCATATCAAAACGGAGTTGTCGCAGCGCAACGGCCGGAGATCCTGACTCATCTCCAGTTTCGGCCTTGGCATAGAGTCGAGCACAAAATAGACCGAGCCCGTTACAGGCGGGCTCGGTCTATTTTATGCCGGGATTAGCCCAGAAGCGGAAAACTGGGGATGAGTCAGATCACGCAATTCTTGACAGTTTCAACGCATGATCGTAGCTTTTAATCGCGACGATATGGCGGAGCCGCGATGCGAAATGTGGACCCTGGCGTAGCCGGGCCACGGTGCAGGGCGGCGGTCGTTTCCCTGGCGGAATCCGTTCTGCCGACTTCAAGATTGGACCCTGGCATGGCCGACGCAATCCCCCCAGTATCGGTAGTCACTCAAAAAGACATCCGGATCGTGGAATTTACCCACAACAAGATTCTGGACGAGGCCAACATTACGGAAATCGGCCAGACGCTCGGTTATCTCATCGACGAAAATACTTACCCCAAGGTCCTGCTCGATTTTGCCAACGTCGATCATCTCTCCTCCGCGGCGCTGGGGATGTTGATCAATCTGAACAACAAGGTGAAAAATAAGAACGGCCAGTTGCGGCTGACCAACATCAAGCCGCAGATCCTCGAAGTCTTCGTCATCACGAAGCTGAACAAGCTGTTCAAGATTCTGCCGACGCGTCCGGAGGCGCTGGGCAGCTTCACGTGATCCGCGTCAGCGAGGTCGCGATGCGAGGCTTTGGCGGAGTTTGCGGAGAATGGCTATGGCCGGCTCAAATCGGCACGGAGCAGCCCGTTCAGGTGGCAAAAATATGAGCCACCCCCTCAAGTTCGTGCTCAATTCCGACTTTATGGCCCCGCGCGACGTTCAAAAACAGATCATGGACCAAGTCGATGCGGCCAAGTTTGACCCGCATGCCGTCTTCGCCATCAAGCTATCTTTGGAAGAAGCGCTGATCAACGCCATCAAACACGGCAACAAGCTGGACCCGGGCAAGAAGGTGCACGTCGAGGCGTGGGTCAGCCCAAAGCAGGTGGAAATCATTGTTGAAGATGAGGGGCCAGGGTTTGACCGGTCCAAGATTCCCGATCCGACGCGCGAGGAGAATCTGGAATTGTGCAGCGGCCGGGGCATCCTGCTTATCGAGTCGTACATGGACGAGGTGGAGTACACGAAGGGGGGCCGGCGGCTGCGAATGGTCAAACGCAATGAGCCGGGTGAGTCCAAGCCGCAATAGGGGTTTTTCGTATCTTATCGAGTGATTTTGTTGATGGCCGAGCCGGGCGCCGGCTGGTTTTGGCCCGTGCGCATTTACAATCGAAATTCAAAAGCCGAGAATCAAAAATCGGCCCATGATCATACCGCTTCGCACCGATTGTCCTTTGCGGCGAGTGCCGTGGATGAACTGGGGGCTGATTGCCCTCAACGTCGTCGTTTTCCTGTTGACCAGCTCCAGCGCGGACAGGTCGATCCACGGCCCCTTGGCTTTCTGGCACGGCGAACCGATCAAGCAGATTTGGGCATTGAATCCCCAGCAGCCGGCGCTGTGGCAATATTTCACTTATCAATTCCTGCACGAAAACTGGCTGCACATCCTGGGGAACATGCTGTTCCTCTACATCTTCGGGAACAACATCAACGACCGCATGGGGCAATGGGGATATCTGGGATTCTATCTGGCGGGGGGCGTATTCGCGGGGCTGGGGCACGCGATGTTCAGCCAGAACCCGGTCATCGGGGCCAGTGGGTCGGTGGCGGCCGTGACGGGGGCGTATCTGATTTTGCTTCCGCGGTCACACATCACGGTCTTTATCATGCTGATCTGGGTGGGAGCATTTGAGGTGTCGAGCCTGTGGTTTGTGCTGTTTTCGTTTGCGGAGGATATCGTCGGGCAGGTCCGGCCGGAATGGCTGGGGGGCCGCGAGGCCGTGGCGCACATGGCGCATATCAGCGGGACGACCTTCGGGGCGGTGGTCAGTCTGGCATTGCTGGGAATTGGGCTGCTGCCCCGGGATCCGTTCGATATCGTGACGATGATCGTGCGTTGGTGGAGGCGTCAGCAATACCGGAGCATCGTAAGGCAGGGATACGATCCATTCGCGTATACGCCGCCGCCGCAGGTTTTGGCCGTGCGAAAGCCCGATGCCGAGCCGGACCCCATGACATCCCGAATTCTCGAGCTGCGGGCCCAGATCAGCGAGGCGATCGCGCAACACGATCTGGCGGCGGCGGCCTCGCTTTACCTTGAACTGAAAAAATTGGACCCCAAGCAGGTTCTGTCGCGCCGGGCGCAGCTCGACGTGGCCAACCAACTGGCCAGCCAGCAACTTCACCTACAGGCGGCCGAGAGCTACGAGCAGTTTTTGAGTCACTATCCCAACTTCGAGCAGGTCGAGCAGGTTGAACTGATGTTGGGGGTCATCTACGCGAGATACCTGCACCAGTATGAACGAGCCCGGCAATTGCTGCTGCGAGCCATGGCCCGATTGCACACGGAGCGGGAAATCGAGTGGGCGCGTTCGGAGCTGACTCGAATCGAGCCTATCATTGCCGCCTCGCGGAGTTCCCAGCAGGCCAATTTGTGACTGGCTGTTCATTCCGTCTCATAATCATTGGTCGTCACATAAAGCGAAGCGGATGGGAATGAATAGGCCGCTTGGGTGGGTTATATGCTCCATTTTGGTTCGTTAGGGGATATGGAACAGCCGATACTTCTCGTGCGGAAGCAACAAGCCGCACAGGGTCTATCTATGCACTTGACCGGCGAATGGTTTGATAATCTGGCCAAAACGCTCAAGGGAAAGACCCCCAGTGCTGCCGGCGCCGAAACAAGCGGCAAGCGCGGGGCCGATCTGCGGCAATCACAGCGGGTTGGCGTCCGTTTCCCCGCACAGATTATGATTATCGAGAACGGCAAAGTCGCGCGTCAGGACCAGATTCACGTGCGTGATATTTCAGCCATGGGGATCGGCATCATTCATAACCTGAAGATGGCGGTGAAGCAGCAGTTCATCATTGAAATGCCGCTGGAAGAAGGCGGGTCGCGCCGAATCCTGTGCGAGGTGAAAAACTGCCGCCGGCTGGCCGACGATCTGTTCGGAATTGGCGCCTCGTTCATCGCGGCCAAAGCATTCGAGGCCAAGCCTGCCGCCATGGCCCCTGCCGCGCAAGCTCCCGCACCTGCCCAGTCCGCCGTGGCTCCCAAGGAATCCGAGGAACCGTCGGGCGCCAAGTTGTCCAGCAACGTCCTCGACGCCCGGGCCGCCGAAATCCGGCGCAAAATGTTCAGCGATGCCTAAGCGCTCGCTGAACGCTCTGGATTAAACGCTTCGGATCACTGCTTTACGACCCGTAGACCACGAACTCCGCGATATTGCCCCATCCGTTGTTTGGCGCCAGATAACGGATGTAGCGGAATGTGCCGCCCGGCGAGACATTGACGGCGGTCAGGCTGCCGGATGGGGGCGTGCCGCTGACAGTGTAGAGGGTCGTCACACCGCTGGAGAAATCCGCAACATTGCTGGCCTGGAAGACACCGCCGGTCATTCCCGATCCAAATACCAATCGCGGGCCAAAAGCAAACGGTGTGAATGTCTTCCCCCAGCGACGGTCAAAGCCCGCCCAA
>CAZCKE010000176.1:0-8211 GCA_964499005.1 uncultured Tepidisphaeraceae bacterium | reverse complement strand
CGTCATCTTCGATTGCGACGGCGTGCTGGTGGACAGCGAGGTGATCGCCTGCCGGGTGGACGCGCAGGTTTTAACGGAGGCGGGGTATCCGATTTCGGGTGAAGAATTGATGACGCGGTTTGTGGGGATGCCGGCGCCGGCCATCGTGGCCGAGCTGGAGAAGAAACATGGGCGAAAGCCGAGGGCCAAGCTGGATGAATTGCGCCGGGCGCGGGTGATGGAGGCATTTTCCAGGGAACTGGGGCCGATTGCGGGGATTCAAGAGGCGCTGAGGCAGATCAAGCTTTCGAGATGCGTGGCGTCGTCGAGTCATCCGGAACGGATCGAGCATGCGCTGCGGCTGACGAGGCTAAGGGAGTTTTTTGGGGACCACTTGTTCAGCGCGACGATGGTGAAGCGAGGGAAGCCAGCGCCGGATTTGTTTTTGTATGCGGCCCAGATGATGGGAGCGGAACCGGAGAAGTCGGTGGTGATTGAGGACTCGACGTCCGGGGTGAAGGCGGGAAAGTCGGCAGGGATGAAGGTGATTGGATTTGCGGGAGGAAGTCACTGTCGGCCGGGACATGAAGGGAAACTTCGCGATGCCGGAGCGGATGAAGTGATCGGGGAGATGGGGTTGTTGGCGAGGGTGTTGGGTTGTGTCTGAGATAGGGATTGGAAATCGTCCGCCAAAACCAGAAATCCGAAACCGGAAGCCCAAATCAAATTGGCGGTTTGTCTTTTATTCTTCCCAGACAGCGACGTCGGCGGGAGCTAGTTGGGAGGAGCCGATGATGAAATGGGCGCCTGGCGGCGCGGGGGTGGGAACGGGCTTGTCGTTGTAGTTGAGGGCGATTTTGTAAGGGCCGCGGCGGAGAACCTGGACGCGAGAGGAGAGAGGCTGCGCGGCCAGGCGGTCGGGGCCGAGGGTTTTGGCGAAGGATTGAACGAAGGCTTCGACCAAAGGGGGCTCGCTACAGGCGCCGAAGTAGGTGACGGAGCCTTTGCCTTGAACGGTACGCGTGATCGCGGGAGCGCCGGCGTAGAATTGATCGGCGTAGGTGGCCAGGACCTGAGCGCCGGGGCCGGGCTTGATCTGGTCGGCCCAGACGCCCCATTGGTAGTCATGGTCTTCAAATCTGATCTTGGCAAAGGTGTCTTCGCGCATTCCGTCGTAGGATGTGATTTCGGCGTTGATCAGGGGGAGAATGGGTTTGGCGAGGGGACCTTCCCAGAGTTGGCCGGTGCGGTCCATCAAGCCGGTGCGGCAGGTGAGGAGGAGATTTCCGCCGCTGCGCGCATAGGCGCCCATCTGCGCAACCAATGCATCATCCACCATCTGCACGCTGGGGGCGACGATCAGTGGAAGGTCTTTGGGCCACGGAACGCCCGGTCGCAGGATTACGATTTTGACGCCAAGTCGCGCGAGGGCTCCGTACCAAGTGGTCAGCCAGCGGTTTTGATTCCAGCGTTTGGCCTGTGGCAGGGTCATGTAATACCAGTTCTGCTCGAAATCGAAGACGAGGCCGACGGTTTTCTTGAGATCGAGCGGCTCATCTTTGAACGTTGGAATGCGTTTGAGGTCGAGCTTGGCGACTTCGCGGATAGTCTGTGAGAATTGCTCGCCGCCGGGAGAAGGAGTGACGCCATCGGTTCCGACAAGACCATGATGAAATAGCTCGATGCCAAAACGGGGCTGGCGGAAGCGGTAAGTGGTTGATGAATTCTGCGCCCGGACGAAGGAGGGCGCATTCCTAAGGCGGATCGGGACGGGATAAACCTGTATGGGAGTTCCATTCTATTTGACTTGGCCGGGCTGAAGCTCCATCAATGCCCAGCGTTGCTGGTAGCTGGCGGAGATGTCGTGCATCAGGCTGATCGCAGACGGGTCGGCGATGCGATAGGTTTCGCCTTCACCGCCTTTGTCCCAGGGAGCGATGGGATAGCTGTCCCAGGAGGTAAGGGTGAGATCGCCCGCCATGTCAGCGGGATCACAATCGGGGTGCATGTGCATGAAGTTGGTGGTAATGAATCGTTGGCCGACTTTGGGGCGGAGAATCTGGGCCTGAATCTGGTTGTAATGAGCATAGGCCCAGGACCAGAAGCGGGAGGCGTCGAGGTGATGATGGGGATTGCCGTAGCGCGGCTCACGGCCGGGAGGCATCAGGATCTGATCGAAACTCGTGTAGTAAGTATTCCAGAATTGGCATCCCCAGGCGTGGTTTAAAGTTTTGATGTCGCCGTATTTGTTCCGCAGCCAATGGCGAAACGCGACGTGGGTCACCTGGGATTGATCGAAGCTGCCGCTGTATTCATTGTCGATCTGCCAACCGATGACGGAGGGATGATTGCCAAAACGATCAGCCATGGCGGAGACGATGCGACGGGTGGCTTCGTGTAGGGGAGGAGAAAGGGGATTGTAGTGCCGGCGTCCACCAAAGCGGTAGTTAGCGCCGTTCTCGTCAATCGGAAGCGTTTGAGGATATTGCTGGGAGAGCCAGACGGGGGGCGCGGCGGTGGGCGTGCAGAGGATGACATCGAGCTTTCGCTGTTGGGCGAGGGTAAGGCAATGATCGAGCCATTCGAATTGGAAATGGCCAGGCTGGGGTTCCAGATCAAACCAGGCAAATTCAGCCATGTGGACGATTTGAAGGCCCATTTTGGCAATATTGTCAAAATCGCGTTGCCATTGAGAGCGCGGCCATTGCTCGGGGTAGTAGTAGGTTCCGATCTTCACGAAGCGTTGACTCCTTCCCTGCGAATTTGCAGGAGGAGGGGACTATACCCGGAAATGCAAAAACGACCACGTTGATGTCGTGGTCGTCTCCCGTATGGCGATGAAATCTCGGTGTCGCTCGCCGGAACACTGCGGCAAGCGGTTTAGCCAAATGTATCGACAAGCTGGCCTTGAAGGGGAATGTATTGCCAACCGGACGAGACGCTGCTGCCGAAGGCATCGACGGAGGAGCCCAGGCTCGAATCGGTCGAATAAACGACGGCATTGCCAACGATTTCCGTCGGAATGACAACTGGAGTGGGGTTGTAGGTGACCACGTCGGGGGGTGCCGTGAGGGGCTCGGAGACGGTCGGAACCGGCTGATCGCCGCCGCCGATCGACACGCCGGGAAGCTGGTTGACCGGCAGCAGTGAAAGTGAACCTGTCGCGGAGAAATCACTCATGATCGTATCAAACCCCGGATGGAAGCCGGCCCCAATCGGGACTACACCCACCTCCTCCTTCCTCGGCGATGGGTGGCGGAGTGATTGGTGGAAATGCGTTTCGAGCTCAGAAAATGCGGCGAATTTGTTCATTCTGGAAAAGAGATTTTTGGTGTGCGGACTGGGTGGGACGCGCGGCTGAGGCAATTTGGGAAAGAGCCCGCGATACCCCCCTACCGTTTATGCAGATTGAACCTCTTGATCCGCGAAGAGCCTTGGTATCGACCGGCATTGTTAAGTCATGTCTTAGGGGCGACGACGTTGGTAGTGGCGGGGCTTATGATGGATATCTTTTCGATCGCCAATTCGGGACTAAGAGCTGCGCAGGGGATGCTGGCGGTCTCCGCCAATAATATCGCGAATTTGAACACGCCGGGGTATCTGACCCAGCGCGCCAAGCTTTCGGAATTGCCGGAGGGTGGAGTTCAAATCTCGGGCATTATGAGCACGGGCAAAGGGGTTGATCTTGCCACTGAAGAAGTGAATACCATTCAGGCCAAGACGATGTACAGGGCCAATGCAACCGTGGTGAAGGTCGCGGACCAGATGTACGGATCTCTGCTGGACATCATGGATCATCGGGTGGATCACGGCGATCAGAAGCTGGATGATTTTTGATCGTTTAGTTGCGTGGCGGCACCCGGCTGAAAATGCACGTGTCCCGCACGGTCCCATCCACTGCCAGCGAATCATTGCGAAGAATTCCTTCCAGGGTATATCCTGATCGCTCCGCAACTCGTCGGCTGGCGATGTTTCTCGCGTCGCAGCGGATTTCCAGACGATTCATTTTGAGAAAGTCGCGGAGCATCTGGTTCAAGCCCATGACGGCTTCGGTCATGTAACCCTGGCGAGTGTGGCTGGTGCGGAGCCAGTAGCCGATCTCGCAGCAAGGAACATCCCAGTTAAATTTGAACGCGCCGACGTTGCCCAGGTACATGTCGCCATCGCGCAGGAAGATGCGGAATTGGAGCTGCTCACGGGAGAGGAATTGGGACGCGGAGCGGCGGGCCCATTCCTCGGCGCCGGCCTGGTTGTAATCATCGGTGGCCCAGGGCATCCAGGGCTTTAACTCGGCGAGCGATTCTCGGACCACGGGGAAGATAATCTCGCCATCACCTGCTCGCGGCGTGCGTAGGAGCAAACGCTCGGTGGTTAGTTCGCTGGGGATATCGAGCAAAATGGGGTTCATGGAGTGCCTCGAATCCGAGAGTTGAAAACACGCAGCATCTGGTTTCCGCCGCGCAGGAATTCGTAGGGGACTTTTTCGATTTTGACGTCGAAGCCGAAATTCGACATGGATTCCAGAAGAGGATTCAGATATGCCGACTTTTCGCCGCGCATATTGAGCAACGGAAAGATCCGCACCTCACCGGCGACGCGGCACATTTCTTTGATCGATAAAAAATGAAATTCCAGCGAGAATTCATCGGAATACAGGAGCAAAAAATTCGAGCAAAGAGCCAGTTCAAATGAACCATCGGGAAACGGCAGGCCCGGCAACGATTGATCGAGATAGCGCTGTTGGGCCAGCCCGGACGGATAATCGGCAAGGAATAGCTCCATCGCAGCCGTCCGGATGCGGGCCATTTCCGCGGGAGAGGAGATGCATTGCCAGACAAATCGGTGGGCCTCGCTCTCGACGAGATCGATCATCCGTGGACGGGTGATTTCGAATCGGCGGCGGATTTCGTCGGCACTGAAACGGTAGAGAGGATCGCACGAAGTGACGCGGCAGCCGCGGCGGGTCATTTCGGCGTTAAATGATGCGGGGCCGTCGGCGCAGGCAAGAATATTTTTGTGCAGATCGGCCGGCGAAAACGCGAACATGCGCTGATATTCCTCCAGCGAACGACCCCAGGGATAGACTCTATCGATCGTGAAATTGTCGAGTGTCATGGACATGGCATCGTCACTTTATTCGAGCGTCGCATCACCCCAGCGGACGCAATGAAGCTTGCCATTCCGCAGGACAGTCTCGGCATATCCGGTGTTGCTCAGGCCATTTTTGAGCGCCAAATCAAGCGGAAGATTTTGAATCAGGCGCGGCAACCCATTGCAGTAGGTGCCGCCGTGGCCGATGAGCGCGATATTGGCTCCGGGCTGCCGGGAGTATTGAGCGATCAAGCGATCCAGGAAAGGCCGCAGGCGGGCGACGATATCGTTACAGCTTTCGCCGCCGGTCATGCGGGCGTCGAAATCGCCGGCAGTCCAGCGTTGCATGACGTCGGCATGATGCTTCCACCCTTCTTCGTCCGTCCGGTCTTCGTAGATGCCGACGTCGAATTCGGCCAGAGCGGGCTCGATCTGATGAGGAACATTCAAGCGGCTGGCGAGAATTTCCGCGGATTCGACGGCGCGTCGGATGGGGCTCGTGTAGATCGCGATGATGCCTTGGCCGGCGAGTTTTTCGGCCAGGGACTGGGCTTGCTGACGACCCAGATCGGTTAGGGGATGCTTCCACCCGCGATTGGAAAACACCTTGATGACGTTGGCCTCACTCTGGCCATGACGCACAAAGTAGACGCGCATTGCCTTTCCTTCCCTGCCGCATCATCAGACTTCGCGGTCCACCGCAACGGCGATGCGCTTGATGGAGGCCATCATTTCGGAAAATTGTTTAGGGGTGATCGATTGAGCGCCATCGGTCAGAGCATGCTCGGGGTCATTGTGGACTTCGATGATCAAGCCGTCGGCTCCGGCGGCGACAGCGGCGCGGCACATTGCATCGACAAGATGATTTTTCCCGGTCCCCTGGCTGGGATCGACGATGACGGGAAGATGGCTGACGCGATGGAGTTCGGGGACGGCGGCCAAGGCGAGCGTGTTTCGCACATATTCCTCGTAGGTGCGGATTCCGCGCTCACACAGCATGACGTTGGCATTTCCCTTGGCCATGATGTACTCGGCGGCGAGGAGGAATTCTTCGAGAGTCGCGCTCATGCCGCGCTTGAGGAGGACGGGTTTGCTCTGCTCGCCGACGGCGTTGAGGAGATTAAAATTCTGCATATTTCGCGCGCCGACTTGGAGGACGTCGGTATAACGATTGACGAGGGGAACCTGATCGATGGACATCACTTCAGTGACGACGGCCAGCCCTGTTTCCTCGCGAGCCAGTGCGAGAAGCTCGAGGCCTTTTTCGGCGAGGCCTTGAAATGAGTAGGGGTTGGTGCGGGGTTTGAAAGCGCCGCCGCGTAGGCCGACAGCGCCGGATTCCTTGACGGCATGGGCGATTTCCAGGACCTGCGACTTGCTTTCGACGCTACAGGGTCCGGCGATAATGCCGATCTTCTTGCCGCCCACGGTAGCTTTAATTTTTCCGCCCAGGGGGACGGCGCTGCGCTCCTTCTTCATCTCAACCGAGGCCATCTTGTAGGGAGCGAGGATGGGGACGACTTTATCGACGCCTTCGACGGATTCGAGGACGGAACGGTCCTTGAATCGATCGTTGCCGATGACGGCGACCACGGTTCGTTCCTCGCCGACGATAACGTGTTCTTTGAGTCCCATTTCTCTCACCAGTTGAATGACATGCTCGACCTGTTTTTTAGGCGAGCCCGGTTTCATCACGACGATCATGACGCCTCCGCAAGCGTTTTCTGGGGCCAAGAATGCAAAAAAACAAAAAAGCCCCAGGACCATCGTCCTGAGGCTCTTCATTTCGTTACGTTATGCGATGCGCTCAGGACACGGGTTGGCTGGTGGGGTAAAAGTAACCCCAGAACCAAAACCAAAAGCCGTTCTTAAACTGATTCATCGCAATCTCTTTATATACTACAACCTTGACGGCCGTCAAACGATTCCTTGTTTTTAGCTGATTTTGTGTGGTTGGAGAGGTCCGATATCTTGATTTGCGCAAAAAAGGTCGGATGGATCATGGCGGGCGTTGGCGGCGTGTTCGCGACCGGGGCCGGCCATCGTTTTGCCGGCCACAGTGAAATTAGCCCTTGAGATGAACCCGTCTACTCCATCGGGGCAGGAGCTCGACAGCGCGCAATTGCTGAAAAGCTCGCTGATATCGTTGACGATGTTTTCGTTCGCGGTGACGCGGGCGGGGATTGCGCTGGTGCCGTATGCGACCCTGGGGCGGAATAAAGCCGTTTAAGAAGCCGTCGGATTTTATCGTTTCACATTCCCGCAAAAGCAGCCTCCCGCGGGTCATTTCTGAGCCGAGTCTTCGTCGAAAAGGGAGCGGAACAAGAGCATATTCGCGGCAAAACCTCGAAGGGAAAATGGGGTAGAATATCATGCCCTAAAAGAAATGTTCCGATAATTGCACGAGTCCCAGTTTCTTGTGGAGAACTCTTTCTTGATTCGAGGGAATATCAATCGAGTGGTGGATTTTTTCCGCCGCGAGACATCCGGCGGCGGCTTCGTTCCGGAGATCGACGGACTGCGCTTTTTCGCGATCGCTTCTGTGCTAATGCTGCATCTGCATGGGCTGATTTTGGAACGGAACCCCCTGGCCGGTCAGCCGGGCGTGTCCTCGCTGTGGATCAGCCGCGTGGCGGACCAAGGGTGGTTTGGCGTGCCGCTGTTCTTCGTGATCAGCGGTTTCATCCTGGGTGTTCCGTTCGCGAAACAGCGTCTTCTCGGGGGCAAGCGGGTGGCGCTGAAGCAGTATTTCCTGCGACGGATCACGCGGATCGAGCCTCCATACGTCATCAACATCGTGCTGTTCGCCGCGCTGATCATGATCGTGAAGCACCCGCCAATCCGTGAAATCGGACCCCACCTGGCCGCCTCGCTTCTGTACGTGCACAACTTTGTTTATCACGAGGGAAGCACGATCAATGCGGTGGCCTGGTCGCTGGAAGTCGAAGTGCAGTTTTATATTCTGGCGCCGGTATTAACGCTGATCTTTTGTATCGGCTCGATGCGGCGGCGACGAGCGCTGCTGGTGGCGACGATTCTGGGGTTCGGTCTGCTGCGATGCTTCATTCCCGGCGACCTTCGGCATGGACGGAGCCTGGTGCACCAGATGCAATATTTCGCCGCGGGATTTCCATTTGCTCA
>CAZCKE010000175.1:883-8263 GCA_964499005.1 uncultured Tepidisphaeraceae bacterium | reverse complement strand
GGCCAGGGAATGCGGCCGTGCTTCCAGCCGCAGACGCGGACGTTGCCCCGCAAGACACAGCAAATTTTCTGTCCCGACTGAATGCGGGGCGTCTGATAGGGACCTTGCAGAAGACGATGGCGGGCTTGATCGAACCTCACGGTCGTACAATATAGTGTTGCGGGGATGAATGCCCCCGAGTTTACTTCACAAACCCACAACGTACGGCAGTTGGGTCGACCCAACTGAGAAGACTTTGTTGACCATGAATGGCGAGCAATCAGTAGGTTGCAAAAAACGAGGCCGATTTCTCCGGGTTGTATCCCCGCCGGTCATAGAGCTTGGTCGTACTGGGGTCGGCGTGGCCGACATCCCGCTGCACATCCTCCAAGCTGGCCCCATTGTTCAAGGCGGTGGTGATGAAGGTGGCGCGCATGGAGTGAGCGCTGTAGCCGGGGCCGGCGCCGACCATGAGAGCGTACTTACGGAGAATTCGATCAACTGCCTGAGGATTCAGATGTCGGCGGGGCTCAGCGGCGAGTTGGTTTTTGCGGACGGGCCGAAACAGAGGACCATCCAGATCGTCGTCGTGTCCAGCGACGGCGAGATAATCCTCAATGCGCTGGGCTGTTTGCGGATTGATCGCCAACGATAAATCCTCTCCACCCTTGCGAATGAAGTGCAGGCTCTTGTACCCGGCGTTGGTGTGATAGTCCCTTAGCCGCAGGGAGGTGATCTCCGAGCGACGCGGACCGGCTTGCAATCCGACGGAGAGGATTGCCCGATCCCGCAGGCCCGCGATGGTGTTGGCATCCGGGGCATCGAGAATCTTGCGGGCTTCCTTCGGAGAAAAAGCCCGCGTTGTTCCCTGTTGGCGGTTCACTCGTGGCCGTTTGATGTCCCGAACCGGATTGGCATCGGCGGCGCGATGAGCCACGAGATGGGCGAATAAGGATGATAAGGCCGACAATCGCCGCCGGATCGTGCGGGGCTTGACGCCGTGATCCTTCATCCGGTTCTGCCAAGCGACAACGGCGGCGCGGTTGACCTGGCGAAGCTGATCCGCCGAGCGAATCCCCATCGTCCGCACGAAGTGCCCGACGTCTTGTTTGTACGCCCGGCGGGTGTGGGACGAAAGCTGACCGGCCAGCCAAATCTCCTCTTCCGGCACCGATTGGAGAATTTGCAGCGACCCCCACTTCCCTGCCCCGTCTAGGATTGCCGGAAGTTGATTCTCTTTTGAATGGTTTGGATTGGGATTTTCTCGAGACGCCATGCGAGTGATAAACTGGATTATCGTTCGCTTGATGATACGTGACGGACACTCCCCCGCGCAAGTTGAGATTGGTATCAGAACTGTGGATAAGTGATCGGAGATGGTTTCACTCAAACATTTGGCGCGGCTCAAACATTGAAGCGAAACCCGAGAAACAATTTTTTATGGAGATAGGTCTTCCCAACAGGGAAGTGTAGGTTATTCGCACCCTCCCCTGATCCGATCTAGGCTGGAATTTGTGCCGCCTTCGGTGGTTTGTAAAACTCGCGGCCTTCGATTAGCAGCTTTTTCATCAGCGTTGCCAGTTGATGGACTTCGTCCTTTGGCAACTTCCGCTCGCATTCCTGAAACGTTGTGAAGAGGTTCTCCTGATGAAGAATCCAAATATCCTTTCGCTGGTTCTCGCACTGAAACCACGCGAAGGGAACCGCCAGCACCGCCTGAACCCACGGCACATCGTTGACCAAGAACGCGCTGATCCGCGCTTTGAGCTGCATGGTCTGATCCCAAACCTGGTTGATGAATCCGGTTGGCTTTAGATTGCAGAAAATCCGTCGATCATCCTCGGCGGTGAAGATGCCGCGCTGGGCCTTGGTGGAGATCACAAACACGCCGCCCGGTCCGACCAGGACATGATCGATGTCGGCCCCGTCCTTGAGCATCAATCCATTGAAGATGTGCCATTCATCGGAAAGATCCTCCAGCAGCCACGAAACCAGCTCCTCCACCTGTCCGCCGCGCCAATATTGGACCCGCTCTTTTCCCATCTGTTCGACGATTCGATCCACCCATTTCATCCCCAAAAATAGAAATGCGAGCGTTGCAAGGAGAGCTGTCACGCCAAATCCAGTCCAGCCTTTGGCCATAAAGACACCAATCCCAGCGCCGCCCGTGATTGCAACGAGAGTAATCAAGGCGGTTGTGACATCGTAAGATTTTTTCGCTTTCGATTTAGGGTATCGACCCGCCGCTGAATATCGAATGGCCATAATGCTCCCGCACAAAGAGGGGCCGCCGATCATACCCACTACGAACGTGTGGTAAAAACACTTTCAGAGCGAGCGACAGTTGGGTTGACCCAACATTCAGAAGGGTTATCCACAGCCGGTTTGCTCAAAGACCATTCGAGACATGTTAAAATCTTGACAGCCGATTCGCGGCCATTCCTCCTTCCTCTTCCATGTCACGAAAATCAAAATCCAATCACTTTTCCACCGGCGTCAGCCTTGAACCGGCCGTCGTCCAATACCTCGACGATCTTTCAAAGCGCATGGGCTTAAGCCGAAGCTGGGTGCTTAACACCATCGTCTATGAATACGCCAAGCTGATCGAGAACAAGACGCTGACAGCCCGGCAGTCGGTCGAAGCGGTCATTCGCAAATAATCTTTCTATGTCTCCCGAGCCTATCCGCAAAAACGTATCGTCCAAATCTCCAACATTCAGGGGATTTGCGGCGCCGACGAGCAATACGACCTACACCCCCAATCAGTTTTTCGACGTGTGCCTGCCTTATTGCTCGCGGGGAGTGGTACGACTGGTGGGCTATATGCTCCGAAAAACCCTGGGGTGGTGCGATGAGAACGGGAATCCACAAAACGAGGTTATTTCCTTCTCCTACGCTGATCTGGAAAAGCAGGCCGGCGTTAGCCACAGCATGATCCGCCAGGCGTTGGATGAGGCCACGCGGCAATTCTTTATCTCCTGCATTGATCGTGGCCGACCCAGCAGTTCCTCCAATTCCGGCAATGTCGGCGCCTATGGGCTGTGGTGGGATGAATCCCCGATCTACACCAAGTCTCCCGAGAGATTCCCGGGCTTTTTTGCTGGCGAGGGCAATAGAACCTACATCCCTAACCAGTTCTTCGATTGCCTGCTACCCCGCGAATCGCTGGCCATGATCCGCGTCGTCGGCGCCGTCATCCGTTTTTCCATCGGGTTTGCGAACAAGTATGGTCACCGCCGTCGGCAGGTTGCCCTGTCCTACCTGGACATACAGCGATACACCAAAATCGCCAGCCCCCGAATCTTGAGCAAGACCATCCGGGAAGCAATTGCTAAGAATTACATTGAACGGGTCGAGGAGGGATATTTTGACCCCAATGGCGGGATGCGCAGCCGCGCAGCCATGTATGCCGTGAAATGGGCTGATCCAGGCCCAAATTCACTGACCGCACCGAAAAGTGAAGCGGAGAAAAACCTCACCGAAAAGTTCAGCGGAACCGCTCTGAAAAGTGAAGCGGCCGACTACTCCGAAAAGGTAAGCGGCATACAAATAAAACAGGGAAATAAAACTAACAAACAAAGTAAAAAGCCCTCCGCCCTGACGGGCGAGGCGGCTGCCACTTTTGAAAGGCTCAAAGAGGCGGGATTCGACGCGGTCGCGGCTAAATCGTTGGCATTGAGATATCCCTTTGACCGTGTGGAACGGCAGATTAACTGGATCGACGGCCGCAACGCCAAACGAAACCGCCTGGGAATGTTGCGGAAGGCCATCGAGGGGGATTGGGCCAAGCCGTCGGGGGAGAAGTTGGGTCAACCCAACTCCGCCGGCCCGCGCGGCGAAAGCTTCACGGAAGCCGTCGGGCAAATCGAGCGGCGTTTGCGGGATCGATCGTCAAAACAAACATGAACATCATCACCGTCATCAATGCAAAGGGGGGCTGTGGAAAGAGCACGATCGCGATGAGCGTCGCGTCGGGATTGGCGATTCGCGGCCTGCCGACGCTCCTGATCGACATGGACCCACAGGCCCAAGTGACGCAGTGGCTCGGCGCCGGCGACGGCCTTTCGCCGCAGGGGACTTTAGTAGAGGCGATGGAGGGGAGGGCAACGCTGGATTCGGTCATTCAGCCGACGAAGTTTGAGAACCTGTCGTTTATCCCTTCCAGTCAGGGGCTCGAAGATCTGGGCCGCCAGATCACGGACGTGGAGGGGTATCAGACGATCCTTACCCGCCTGCTTTCTTCCTTAACCCGTTCTTTCGATTTTGTGGTGATCGATTCACCAAACCAGATCAGCCCGATCATGGAGAATTGCATCTATCCGACAGACGTTTTCATTGTTCCCTTTGAAAGCACCAAAGCCGTTCGCAGCTACGCCAACTTTTATCAACTACTACTTCGTCTGCGGCCTGAGGAAGAGCACAAGGTTTTACACGTTCTGTCGAACCTCTCCCGACAGCCAGGCCTGCGCCGGCGCGTGACGGAGACGATCAACGCCCACGGCATCTCTCTTGCCAAGACCGAAATCCGCACCTGTGGCTGGCTGGCACAAGTGGATGAGAACGGAGGATCAATCTTCCACTATCGCCCGCATTCCAAGGGCGCGGAGGATACGGCGGCATTGGTGGGGGAAGTGCTGGAGATGCTGGGAAAGAAAGCAATCACTGCGCCGGTCGCCGCTGAAACTCCGGCCGCGCCAGCGGAAATTGCGACAGAATTACAAACTAACGAACAACAATATGGCCAAACTGCCTGAAGGAAAGACACGGCTCGATCTTGTCAAAGAGGGATTGGGAGCGGATGGGGGATTGAAGAAGCGAGGACGACTGGTCGTCGGCATCGAGCGATTGCGGGAAGATCCGCGAAATGAGCGACGAACCTTCCGCAATATGGAAGGCCTAATCGCTTCCATCAAAGCCGTCGGCTTGATCGAGCCGATCACCGTCACGCCCGAGGAAGGGGAGGAGGGGCATTACCGGATCGTCACCGGCCATCGCCGCTATCGAGCGGCCAAGAAGGCGGGATTGAGCCAGATCGAGATTTTGATCCGTGAGCCGGACGATGAGTTGACGCGGCGGGTCAAATCGATCGTCAGTAACGTCCAGCGTGAGGACGTCGGCCCCGTGGAGATGGCCGAGGCATTGCAATCGTTGATTGATGAAGACCAGCGGATCAAGAGCCAGGACGATCTGGCCAAGCTGATCGGCAAGGACAAGACTTGGGTCAGCGGAATGCTGCGGATTTTGACGTTGCCTGTGGAGCTTCAGAAGAAAGTTGGGTCCACCCAACTGTCGGTGTCGTATGATGCCATGATCCGAATTGCGCGCCTGGAGAATGCCAAGCACCAGGAGGACTTAATCGAGCAGTTGTTATCAGGGGCGACGCAGAAGGAGATTCGGCAACATATTGACCGGCTCAAAGGAAAGCCATCCAAATCGGGCGACACGACGGCGAAACCCAAGCGGGTTTACCACACTAAATATAAGGCCACTGTCATCGTGCAGGGGATGACGAGCCGGTTAACCGGCGACCAGACCATTGACGCCTTGCAGGATGCACTGGGGCAGGCGACGAACTCATAAATTTTCATAATAAAAGGCCGCTCAAAAAGAGCGACCTGTAGGAAGAATCACCGCACCCCAGCGGATTGTTTTCGCATCATCAGGCGATAGGCTCTGGCGATCCGTTTGCGGGCATATTCAAAATAGACCGGGTCCTGCTCAATGCCAATGAATCGCTTCCCGGCTAAGATCGTCGCAACGCCCGTCGTGCCGCTACCCATGAAGGGATCGAGGATCGTCCGGGCACGGATCGATTCGCAGATATAGCGAACCTGTGGCAAGGCTCGGGGACAGGGCACGGGATTATCGCCGGAATACCCATCCCACTCGGTCAGATCGGCCACATGCCAATTCCTCGGCAGTTCTTCCGACAAGTACGACTTGCCGCTCCAGAAAATGATCGGGTCCCAACTAAAGCGGTGCTTTTTGTCGTACCAGTCCGGATAGATTTTGCAGCCGGCGATGATCTCGAACCCTTTGGGGAAATAACGATGCCACTGATCTGCTTTGAGTGGGCTTTGCCACACAAAGCAGGGGCCGCCGCTCGTCACCCGCGTCAGTTCGGGAACCAGGCGACTCATGAAGTCATGATACTTCCGGGGCGAATCGTTGTAGCTGCGGTATTTGTAGCCGATGCAAAAGGGCGGATCGGTCACGGCCGCGTCGATTTTGTTCAGCTCCGGCAGCACATCAAAACAGTCAGCGTTATATAAAATGGCGTTGCCTTCTGCTTCAACGATGGCTTGGGGTACGGTCGCAGCGCCCATGAAATCCTCCTGCCCGATGGGGGCGATAGGTGACAAAGGAATGAAGTAAGAACGGTTGATTTCCAGTGATCAGCTAATCACGAAAAATCCCCGCGCGCAAGGCTTGCTTTGACAATTGGGAGATTTGATGGCGTAACCAATTGCCGATCCACGTCATGTGCTAAACTGGAATCTCAAAAATCCCACGATGCGTAGAAAGGATTCCCACAAGAAGCCCGTCGAACTGGCGATTGAGCCGCTGGCCGCGCCGATTCCAAACTATCCGGAGATGGCCCGGATGATTCTCAAGTCCATCGAGGACGCGATTCGGCAATCGGCGGCCCAGGATTTGCCCGTGATCGCGTGAGAATTTCGCGCGACAGCGAAATGAGAAAATGGCTTCACTGAGCTATCTTTTCGTATTGGAGTCGCAAAACGAAGATTGTGCGACGCGGTTCCCCACGGGCCGATTTGCCGACTGGCGGCTTGACGTGCTACGCTGATTTCATCTCCCCTTTATGTCTAAAGAAGACAATTCGTTAGCCACAGAGCTGATCCCGCGCGAACGGATCGAGCAATCAATTCTTCTGATCCGTGGTCACAAGGTTATGCTCGACGGTGATTTGGCCGTGCTGTATGGCGTTGAAACACGATCGCTCAATCAGGCTGTGCGGCGCAATCTCCAACGCTTCCCGGCGGATTTTATGTTTCAATTGACGCCCATTGAGGCGGAGCGTTTGAGATCACAAATTGTGACCTCAAAAAGCAGGGGCGGCCGGCGGTATCTCCCCTACGCGTTCACCGAGAATGGAGTCGCCATGCTCTCCAGCATCCTCAACAGCGATCGCGCGATTCGCGTCAACATCGAAATCATGCGAGCATTCACCCGACTGCGCCGAATGCTGGCCAGCCATTCCGATCTCCTTCGCCGATTGGATGAAATGGAGAAGAAATACGACGCGCAGTTCCGCGCCGTCTTTGAAGCCATCCGCGAACTGATGACCCCGCCTCCCGAGCCGCCCAAAGGCCCGATTGGTTTTCAGCCTTAGGGTTGCTTGTTGATGTTTATGCCAAACGCTCGTGCGTTTTTAATGGC
>CAZCKE010000175.1:0-873 GCA_964499005.1 uncultured Tepidisphaeraceae bacterium | reverse complement strand
GGCGACAAAGGAGTCTCATGATGGTAAAGCGTTGCATCGTCCGTCTACATCTCGACGCCGATGAGCACTATTCACTTGAATTAATCTCCGAGAGACGTGGGACGACGAAGGTTCAATTGCTCTCACGACTGATTCTGTGGTTTGTGAAGCAGCGCGAGGCAATCCAAAACTCGATCCTCCAGGGCACTCGTCAAAATTCCGATTCTTCGTTGTCCGAACAATTACTTGAACAGTTGGCTTCGGCCCACGCTTTAGGCAATAACTGAGGCAGTTTGAATCGACCGAGGATACAGTATGGCCGACGTTAAGACTCCCAGCCGGTATTTAATGCGAGTTGAGCTATCCCCAGCGGCCAGGGAAAGTTTTCTCAAATACTGCGATCATGTCGGGCTCACCCAGGTATCCGTCACGAGTAGAATTGTCGAGTGTGTCGTGAACCAGGATGAAGTCGTTCAAGCGATGATACTGGGCCATTATCCTCACCGCGATCAGCGCCGTGCCGCAGAACTGATCCTCGCGCGGATGGTCGGGGTCAAACCATCACGATTACGAAAGTCTGTCGGTGATTTTCTAAAGGACGTTGAATAAGACAATTCGCCTGTGTCCTTAACAGGACAGTTCTTTTTGGGGGTTACCACCCCCGTCGCCACAGCGGCGACCCTCTAGCGAGGACGATTCTGGCCGAAATGCGGCCAGGATTAACGGGTTGTGTGTGCGTGTTGTCGTTGGCTGCGCCCCCGACCTCGGTCGGTTTCCTAACGGCTGGCGGGTTGTGCGCGCCCCTCACGGGATGCTATCGCTTCGTGCTCACCAAACCGCCCGAGGTCGGGGCCACAGCCCAAAGAGGAATTCGGCGCGGGGGCGCCTCATGCC
>CAZCKE010000174.1:4808-8264 GCA_964499005.1 uncultured Tepidisphaeraceae bacterium | reverse complement strand
GGTCAATACATCGAGATAATCCGCTTGGTCCTCACTGAGGCTAACCGAACCCACCAGTGTTTCGGCCACCTCCAGCGCATTGTCATAATCGACTTCATCGTGCAGCGGCCGCAATGGAAACAGAGCCACCAATTCAGCGTAAATGGCGGGCATCGGCTTTGATCTGTGCTTGACGGCTCGAATCATCCAATCCTCCGTTTCCAGTGCTCGGTATCGTATTGCTTGTGCGTCAGAATCTCACGCGTATAAACGACGCCCATTCTCGTCTCGGTGCCGTAGGTAATGGTCGTGATCAGACGATAACGGTTCTCCACAATATCAAAAACGACCACATGCTTCCGATTGATCGTCATCGGGTCGGCCCGGCCAAAGGTCGCCTTCACATCCTGCGGCAGTTTCCAATTCGCCGCTTCCGTGCGCTTGTGCCAATCCTGCAAAGCAGGCTTTGTCGCGGGAACCTTTTCCCAATATTCCCGCAACATTCTCTTGGCAATCACCCGCATTCCACCGCCTGACTATATTATGTATTCATCGGCATATAAATCAAAGTGTTAAATAAAACGTGAAAATCGGACGGAATGGCCGGACAAGAAAATCGAGAACAAAAATCGAACAAAAATCGGGACAGTCCCGATTTTCGATCACCTCCCGAGGACTTGTTTAACCCCAATCGAATCTTCGCCATCCTTCCCATCATTCATTCCCCAGCGTACTACACAGATGCCAGCGCCTCGCTCGCGTCCTCGCCGCCTCTTCATTCGGATTTCAACATTCGGGTTTGATTCGTGATTCGTCATTCGAGCCTCGTCATTCTCTTTCACCTGATCACTTGTCACCCGTTCACCAACTCTCAAACCTCACCCCCCTCCCCCCGGACGGGACATCATGGGACATTCTGGGACATTTTTATTAAACACGACCCCCAGTTCATGAAACGCCAAACCCCGCCGCCACATCTCTCCAACATTCATCGTTCATCACTTATCATTTCCCCAATGGCCAAAGCCCGCACTCAATTCCTCTGCAACCACTGCGGCTCCGTCCATCCCAAATGGCTCGGCAAATGCCCCGACTGCGGAACCTGGGACAGCCTCGAGCAGTACAAGCCACCGACGCCGGATGCCCGCGCCGAATCCCGCGCCGCCCAGATCGACGGCGACGTCACCGCCGGCGGCGAGGCCCTCGCCATCGCCGACATCACCGACGCTCACACGCCGCGCCTCGCCAGCACCATCGGCGAGTTCGACCGCGTCATGGGCGGTGGCCTCGTCTCCGGCTCCGTCGTCCTCGTCGGCGGCGAGCCGGGCATCGGCAAATCCACGCTCCTCCTCCAGGTCGCCGGCGCCCTGTGCTCCACCGGCTCCAAAGTCCTCTACGCCACCAGCGAAGAATCTGCCCGCCAGACCGCGCTGCGCGCCCGCAGGCTGGACGTCAACGCCGGCAATCTTCTCGTCCTCGCCGAGACCAACGTCGAGCGCATCGTCCACCAGATCTCTCGCCACAAGCCCGCCGTCGCGATCGTCGATTCCATCCAGATGATCTACAAACCGGCCATCCCCGCCGCTCCCGGCTCCATCACCCAACTCCGCGACTGCTGCATGGACCTGGTCTATCTCGCCAAGACCACCGGCGCCACCATCATCCTCGTCGGCCACGTCACCAAGGCCGGCACCCTCGCGGGCCCCAAGGTCATCGAGCACATCGTCGATACCGTCGCCTACTTCGAGGGCGATCGCTTCCATTCCCATCGCATTGTCCGCTGCGTCAAGAACCGCTTTGGCGGCACCCATGAAGTCGGCCTCTTCGAGATGACCGGCTCGGGCCTGCGCGAGGTCACCGATCCCGGCAAGCTCTTCGTCGAGCAGTACGGTCCCGGCGGCCAGCCCAGCGGCTCGGTCATCACCGCCGCCATGCAAGGCTCACGTGTCCTGCTCGTCGAGGTGCAGGCTCTTACCGCCTCCAGCGTCATCGGCGCCGCCAAGCGCAAAACCTCCGGCGTCTCCTCCGACCGCGTCGCCATGATCATCGCCGTCCTCGAAAAACGCGCCGACATGCGCCTCGCCGCCGATGATGTGTTCGTCAACGTCGCCGGCGGCGTCAAAACCCCCGAGCCCGCCGTTGATCTCGCCATCGCCCTGGCCATCGCCTCCGCCCACATGAACCGCCCGCTCCCCACCGGCACCATGGCCGTCGGCGAACTAGGCCTCGGCGGCGAAATACGCCCCGTCCCCCAATTGGAAACCCGCCTCCGCGAGGCCTCCCGCCTCGGCGTCGCTCATGCCATTGTCCCACCCGTCGGTGATCACATCCCCAAGCTCAAAGGCATGGCTTTGCTTCAGGCCCGCCGCCTTTCCCAGGCTCTGGCCGATTTGTAGAACTCAATGCGCGAATTACGGCGGACTGATCGACTTCAAATACGTAAACGAATAAATCCCCGTCCCATGATCATCCGACCAGTCGATGCGCAGCGCGTAATTCCCCACCAGTTCCGCGTGCACGATCGTCAGCGGGTTCACATAGTTCCCCGGCAGGATCTTCAGCAGCGGCTTCTTGCGCCCTTCGGCCGGCTGCGGCGAAATATCGTGCGGGTCATGCCCCTCGCGCACCATCTTGCACATCGCACACGGGCACATCGAACGCAGATACGACAGCGAGTAAACGCTCCGCTGTCCGTCCTGCCAGAGAATCTCCAGCTTCTCATCGCGCTTGACATCGAGCTTGGCGGGGATGTCGGACATAGCCGACCGATCTACTTCTTAACTTGAGAAAGACTTGCGGTTCGCACGAAGTCGCTAATTCCGCGGAATCCCTTATTCCGCGCCGCGCCTTCGAGAACCAATTTTTCCTCTGCCGTTAGACGAATGTTGATCTGCTCCGTGCGTTTACTATCAGAGGCCGACGGCGGGGGAATCTCGCCAATTTCAAGCATATAAGCGATTAATGTCGTGAGAATATCTCGAGTGGCTTCCACGCATTCATCGGGCGTTTTTCCGTCGTTCATGGCGTTGGGAATTTCAAACGTTCGACCGTAATACTTGCCGTCCTCGAATTGCAGGATAATCTGGTACGAATCGGCGATTTTCCGCGCGCGACGAAGAATTTCAGGATCAAATGGGCGGTTGATCGCCTTCGAGGATTTTGCGGATTTGCTTGGCATAGAAAGGCTTCACTTTGCCGCCGTGGACAGGAATGATCAGGTGTCGAAATCCGATCTTTCTAAACGTGTGATGCGAGCCTTTGACTCGAACCAGCGTCCAGCCACTGCGTTCCAATAGTCTTCTTAACTCCGCGAAACGTTCTTCGCTGGGCATGGATGCTCCTCCTCAAGCTAATTCGGCAGTCCTTCGCGTGATAGGGCATCCTTGCCGCCTAGTTGCCATCCGTTGATTAACACCGTTGATACGAATTTGCATTCTTTATAAAAATATTGTAGAATTAGCATATGAATCGTTTGGT
>CAZCKE010000174.1:0-4798 GCA_964499005.1 uncultured Tepidisphaeraceae bacterium | reverse complement strand
AGTTGCAAATCGTGGATATATATGCTGGAGACGAATTGCACGGCGTATTAAAACGCGAGGAGGATGTCTTGCAGTTTAAGTATAGCGTAGAATGTACGACTTCTCAACCCAGCTTAATTTTCAGGCGATCTTGTACGAGCTTAGGATTTAACCCCTTACCGCCCTTCATCACCATGCCGACCAGCGCTCCCATCGCCGTCTGCTTGCCCGCTTTGTAATCCTGCAAAGGCTTGGGATTCGCCGCGATCACCGCATCGATCGCCGCATCGATTGCGCTGGTATCGCTGACCTGCAACAGGCCCAAGTTATTGACATATTCGTACATGCTCTTCGCGCCAGGATACAGGAAGTCAGTATCGTGAGGTGGTTGAGGGGGTGGATTAGTTGAGGCGTGTTGCGCGAGCGAATTGAACACTACTCCTGAAACACTTGTCGATATGGTGCCCGTGTTTATCAAGTTCGCAACATCCCAAAACGCTGTTGATCGAACACCAATCTGAGAAAGCGGCACACCTTTTTCATTCGCTATTCGATAACCATGACTGAGGATGAGGTTTGCCGCCATTTGCTCAAGACCCTTTACACGATCAGATTCATAAAAGTCGCCAGTATCACGATTAGCGGCGAGTTCTTTGGCAGCCGCCTCTTGAAGATGTAGCTCTTCCACATACCGTTTCCGCCGCGCCGCCGGCAATTCCCCAATCTGCGATTTCAATTGCGACAGCTACTCATCATCCACCTCCACCGGCACCATATCCGGATCGGGAAAATAGGGATAATCGTTCGCCTCCTCTTTATCTCGCTGCCAATACGTCGCCTGCTTGGCGTCGTCCCAGCCGTAGGTGCTCTTGCGGCCCAGTGAGCCGGTTTCCCTCCATTGCTGGATCTGCCGCTGCACTTCGTACGCGGTCGCCTTCTCCAGGACGCCGAAGCTGTTGAGGTTCTTGATCTCGGTGATGGCGGTCTTGTGCACCTGGCCCGATTCATCGGTGATGTGCACGTTGATGTTCGGTTCGAATCGCATGTGCCTCATCTGCACCTGCCCTTCGCTGACACCCAGAAATTGGACGATCTTCTGCAGTTCCTGGCCGAACAGCGCGACATCCGCCGGCGTCGCCAGATCGGGCTCGGTCACGATCTCCAGCAGCGGCGTCCCCGCGCGGTTCAGATCCACGATGCTGAAATCAATCGCGTAACCGCCGGGCGCTTCGTGCAGCAGTTTGCCCGCATCTTCTTCGAGATGCGCCCGGCGAATCCGCACCTTCTGGCTCGTTCCGTCCTTGCGCAACAGGTCGAATTCCCCCCCAAAGCATAGGGGTAAATCGTATTGGCTGATCTGATAGTTCTTGGGCAGGTCGGGATAATAGTAGCTCTTGCGATCCCATTTGGTGTGCTTGGCGATCGTGCATCCCAATGCCAGGCCAACTTTTATCGCATATTCGACCGCTCGCTTGTTCATGACCGGTAACACACCGGGCAATCCCAGCACCTGCTCATCGACCTGGGTGTTGGGCTCTGCCCCAAAGCCGTTGGCGGCCCCCGTAAACATCTTGGATTTGGTGGCGAGCTGAACATGAATTTCCATGCCCACAAGCACCCGGTATGATTTGCATATCCGTTGAACCACGCCAAATTCTCCTAAATTGACCGATAAATCCCGCGCAGTATATCTCTCCATTACCCTCGCTGCCATTGCAACTAATTGCCAAAAGTGGGCTGCTATGGAAGCCGATAGATGGAATATCTATGAAATCGTCACGTCCCCAAGTCGTTTATGTGAAAGAAAGTGAACGATACGGCGCGGCCGACCGTCGGCGCAGCTTGCGGACAACGGTCGAATCCAATGGCTGGCTATCGGCCGAGGCCGGCAGCTGCAGCAAGGACCATCGGGTGTCGATCATGAACCTGTCGATGGATGGCGTTGGATTCACATCGGATTCCCCGCTGGAAGTCGGATCGGTTCACTGGATTGTGATGGATGCCGCCTGCCTGCGGGCCAGCGGCCGCGTGCGAGTCGTAAACTGCCGGGAAGGCCGCTACGGATATGAATGCGGCGCGGAGTTCTTCTGATCGTTCAACCCTTCTCGCTTTTGGCCAACCGCGCAAATTCCTCTCCCCGCTGCTGAAAATTCACAAACTGATCGTAACTGGCAAACCCCGGACTGAGCAGAATGACATCGCCCGGCCCGGCGATCTGCCGCGCCATTTTCACCGCCGTTGCCAGATCACCGCAGTGATACGCCGCCGCGGCGCTCTGCGAGGGAGATTGCTCTAGCATCCGCGCCAGCGTTGAACCGGTTGCTCCGATGCAGAGCGCGGCTTTGGCCCGCTCCACCAGCGCGGCGCAGAGGCCGGTGATCGCAAGCCCCTTGTCGTATCCGCCGACGATCTGGATCACCTTCTTGGCCGGAAACGATCGCAGCGCCGCGATTGCCGCGTCGGGAATGGTCGCGATCGAATCGTTGAAATACTTCACGCCCCCCGATTCGTGAACCAATTCCAGGCGGTGGGGAAGCCCCGTGAAATCGGCCAGAGCGCGCTGCGCCTGCTCCCGCGACACGCCCAGAATCGACGCGGCCGCGAACGCTCCCTGGGCATTCAGTTGGTTATGCTCCCCCGGCAGCAGCAGGTCGAATCGGTTGGGATCGTTGCCGTAATGGACGACCTTTCCCGCGACGTCGCCGGCAAAAGCCGCCGACACCGGGTCGCGCTCGTTGAGCACAAGATAATCCCGCGGGCCCTGGAACTGGAAAATATTTTTCTTTGCCTCGAGATAGCTTTCCAGCGAGCCGTGCCAGTCCAGATGATCGGCCGAAACCATCGTGATCAGGGCGATATGTGGCGACCAGCGGCTTTCGCGCAGATGCGTCAGCATGAAGCTCGACAATTCCAGAACGACGATGTCCTCCGCCCCGATGCGCGGCAGATCGTCCAACAGCGATTTGCCGATATTGCCGCCGACCCAGTTGGGGATTTCAGCGGCGCTGAGAATACGCCCGAGCATCGCCGTCGTGGTTGATTTCCCCTTGGTTCCCGTGACGCCGACGATCTTCGCCGGGCATCGCTCGACGAAGAGGCGGATCTCCGTCGTGACCGGCACCCCCGCGTTTTGCGCCGCTTGCAAAAACGGATTGTGCGGCGGCAGGGCGGGCGACGCCACCACCAGTTCGGCATCGGCAAAATCCCCCTCCCGATGCTCCCCCAGCCGAAATTCAATCGGCAAATCCCCCAGTTGCCGCACCGAATCCGCCAAATTCTCCGGCTTATCCCGATCCGTCACCAGCACCTTGGCCCCCTGCGCGCACAGCCACCGCGCCACGGCGATCCCGCCCCCAAATCGTCCCAGCCCCGCGACGGTCACGCGTTTACCGGAAAGCTCCATGCCGGGCAAAGTCTAGTCGTATTTTCGGTTGGATGTAATGTGATGGGCCCGGTCTTTGGTGCGGGTAGAATCCTGCTAATCGATGCCCGGCGTGACCTCCAAGTCTCCCGATGGGGGAGTAGTGTGATGACGATTCTGATCTTTATCATGGTGTTCCTGGCCAATGCCGTCGTTTTCCGGTGGGCGTTGAGCGGGAAGCGCATCGGCGGTCATCCGGTCTGTCGCAAATGCGGCTATGACCTCCGTGAGCGAGATACGCAGAGCGAGCATTGTCCCGAATGCGGGCTGCGTTTGGATGTCCGCGGAGCAATCCGCATGGGTGAGCGGCGGCGCTCCGCGGTCTTTGTGGCCATTGGGTTCGTGCTGGTCGTGGCGTCTATCGTTGTTCTCAAAATGGCTGTTTCCAGTGGTTCGCTGCCATTTGATATCAATACTTACAAACCGGCAGGTTGGTTGGCATTGAACGTCTCAAGCGATTCGGCCGCCACTCGCGACGGCGCGATCAAGGAATTGATCCTCCGGTTGCGATCGGGTTCGCTCTCGGTGGATCAAATCAATTCGCTGACGGATACGGCGCTTGCATTGCAGGCGGACCCTCATCATCTGTGGGACAAGGTGTGGGGCGATTTCCTGGAAGCGGCGCGGGCGGCGAAGCGATTGCCCGATGAAAAATGGAAACGCTATGCGGAGCAGATGCTGAGCTACCAATTACGGGTTCGGCCCCAAGTTCGCAGGGGAGAGCCTGTGCCTTTTGAAATCGACCTTTTGCCGGGGCGCGTGGGGTCGAAGGACTCGTTTTATTTCGATGAGAAATTCAGAGTGAATTCGGACAATATGGGTCGGGACGATTCCGGTTGGAGCAGTTATCTGACCGATGAGCAAATGATTCCGGACCATGCTCGCCGCCCCCTGAAAGATTTGATCTGGATGGATCCCGCGAAGGTCACACGGCTGGCGGATGGCCCGTACCAAGTAGCGGGCATTGTGAAGGTGGATATCTGGGAGCGGTCGTCGCAAACATTGCTGAGTAGCAAGGAATTCGACTTGAACGCACCGTTTAAGCTGGTTCCCGCCGATGCCCAGACGGTGACGGCCGTGCATAATGATTCTCTGCTGGGCGCCATCACGCAATCGATTTCCGTGAAAAGTTTCGACTGGCATTCGCCAACGTCAGTACCGGCGTTTGATGGGACGATCTGGGTGGCTGGCGCTCCGGCTGATCTGGCATTGAAGGTGCTCGCCCGCGCTGGGAATGATTCATGGACCATCGGGTTGGTCATGCTTCACAAGGGGCAATCGGACTTTGTCGACTTGCATAACGCGCCGCGGGATTTCCGCGGAGATAAGATCGATATCGTTCTTCAATCGGACGCCCGGGTTGCGCGCGACAGCGTCGATCTCACCAGTTATTGGGAT
>CAZCKE010000173.1:0-8304 GCA_964499005.1 uncultured Tepidisphaeraceae bacterium | reverse complement strand
AATTTTTACGGATGAGGGAGTGGAGCACGGCTTCTCGCGGGCCGGCATAACGCATGGCTAGCGGCATCACTGAGAGGATCGTGCGGTCTTTGTTGTAGTAATTGTCGATGAGAACCTTGTAGCATTCCATGCGGACGGGGGCGGGGATGTCATCGGATTTGGTTTCGCCGACGAGGGGGTGAATGAGCAGGCCGTCGGTCATTTCCAGGGCGCACTTGGTCAGGTATTCGTGGGAGCGGTGGATGGGGTTGCGCGTTTGGAAGGCGGCGACGGTGCTCCAACCGCGGGCGGCGAAGGCTTCGCGCGTCTTGGCGGGGGAGAGGCGGTATTCGGGGAATTCGGGCTCGGGGCAGGGATGGATCACGTCAATGGAGCCGCCGAGGCAGGTGTCGCCCTGCTTTTTGACGATGGCGACGCCGGGATGGGCTTCATCGGTCGTGCGGTAGACGTTGGGGATCTCAAGTTCTTTGTCGTGCTTGTATTTTTCGGCGACGGTCATGAGGGCCAGGACGCGGCCGGCGGAATCCTTGAGGGCAATCTTCTGGCCCACGTTGATTTTTTCGGCGACGTCGTTGGGGGGACAGAGGGTGACGGGGATCGGCCAGACGGTGCCGTTGGCGAGGCGCATGTTTTTGCAGACGGAGGCGAAGTCGGCGGCGCCCATGAAGCCGGTCAAAGGAGAGAAGGCGCCGATGGCGAGCATTTCGAGGTCGAAGAGCTCGCGGGGTGAGAGGGTAACGGCGGTCAGTGAAGCGGCCTGCTTGGTGGCGGCTTGAGCGGCGGCAGATTCGAGAATTCGATTGACGAGTTGTCCCCCGTGCGGCGTGATCAGCGACATCTCAGAAGGCTCCTGGTAGAAGAAAGGGGGGTAGGGTAGCGGATTTGACGATGGAGGCAAGCGCGGGGTTACATCAGCACATCTTTGATCGCCCGACGAGCGCTCAACCCGGCTTTCTCGGTTGGATAGCCTATGTAAAACATGAAGGTTGGCTGCCATGCCGCGTCGCCTGTCAATCCAGCCAAGGTGGCGGATTCGGTCGGCTGCTGGTGGTGAGCGCGCTGCTGATCGATCAGTTCCACTGATTGATTTGCGGGCCGCCCCGCCAATCCGCGTGCCGTCGCTAGAAGATGTGCTCGTTGCCAGATTCGGCCGGCGGCCAGATTCTGTTCCCGCGTATAGCGGTCCCGCACCGCGATGAGGCCAAAAAGCCGGGCGGTGGCAAGAATCTGCGGATATGCCTCCTTGACCTGGCGTCCGGCTGCGGCCAACCCCAAGCTTTCCCTTGCGATACCGTCGCGATATTTCTGAATTCCAGCCGAATCGCGTATCCACAACAGTTCATCCTGCAAGACTTGCGGATCGGAAACCAATGCACCCGAAGCCTTGGAAATGATTTCCACAATTTTCGCGCGCTGCGATTCTTTGGTGAACAGGAAGAGTTTCACATTGTCACTTTCCTTCAAAGCGCCTAAAGCATCGGTGAATGCGGAGGGGATCGGCTTACTTGCGTCGAAAGGCGCGCGATTCGTGTGGCGATTGGGAATGGCGTCATACAACTCATTCGATTGCGGCTTGCCGGGCGAAAGCTCGATTCGAGCAATGCTGACGGATTGCACATCGCCGGTCGAGGCAGTGAGGTTGCCGGGAGCAAGAGCCGCGGTTGCGGTATAGCCCTCGGCGGAGGCGGCCAGCATCAGATTCTCCAAGGCGCAGCCGAGGCTGATGTGCAATTCTCGAAGATAGGGATCGAATGCCCCACTGTTTCGACGATAGTCGGCGTACAACTCAATGGACGATTCTGTTACCTTGAATATCCAGGGCTGCGTGTTCACCGCGCTGGCGGCCAGGATGGCTGCGCGCACCAGCGAAAGCGGCCCGGTCCGGACCTCTCGCCAATTTTTCCATGCCTCAAATGCCGGCTGATCTTCCACAACGCCCGGCTCGATTGCGGCCGCTTTCAATACTTTGCCCGCCACGGCGACGATCGTCACTACCCCAGCGCCCTTCAGAAATGCCCTGCGATTGATTTGGATCATGAACTCCTCCGAGCTTCTCATTTTAACGCAACTTGGCGTGAATGCGCCATCGCTTGCATGACTAAAGCAATTGCCGATGATGTCGCGCCGTCGTGAGGATGTCGCGATGATCATCACCATCGACGGTCCGGCAGGCACGGGCAAGTCCACTGTTGCGCAGGCGGTGGCGCAAGCTCTGGGGTTTGATTTTCTGGATACGGGAGCGATGTACCGGGCGATCGGACTTTCGGCGCTGCAGCGGCATGTACGGATGGATCATCCGCGGGAATTGGCGTTCGTGGCCAAGCATGCCAGGATCGTATTTGATTTTTCGGTGCGGCCGCCGGGGGTGACGTTGAATGGGAAGCCGGTGGGGCATTTATTAAGAGGTGGAGAGGCGACGAAGGCGGCGTCCTTTGTGGCGCAGGTGCCGGCAGTAAGGGAACTACTGGTGGCGCAGCAGCAGGGGATTGGGAGGGAGAGGCCCAATCTGGTAACCGAGGGCCGGGACCAGGGGACGGTGGTTTTTCCGCACGCGGAGCTGAAATTTTATTTGGATGCGACGCCGCAGGAGAGGGCGAGACGCCGGGCCAACCAGCTTCGGGCGCGCGGGGAAGTGGTCGATCCAGCGGAGTTGCAGAGGCAGATCGTGGAGCGGGATTCGCGGGATGCGCATCGAGCGGTGGGGCCGCTGGCGATTCCGGAAGGGGCGCAAGTGATCGATACGACAGAGCTGAGCCAGCAGCAGGTGATCGATCGGATCGTCAGCGCGGCGCAAGCGCTGCAGAAATCGTGAGCCGGTAGAATGGAACGATCGTTTTTATGGAAAGTTACGCAAGTCATCGCTCGGGTGCTGACGACGACGCTGTTCGATTTGAAAACATACCACCGGGAGAATGTGCCCAAGACGGGCGGGGTGCTGCTGGTGGCGAATCATCAGAGCTATCTCGATCCGGTGCTGGTGGCGGTGCAACTGAAGCGGCCGGTCAGTTACATGGCGCGGAGCGAGCTATTTGAGCATCCATTGCTGGGGGCGGTGATTCGAAAATTGCATGCGTTTCCGGTGCGGCGGGGAGAGGGGGACATCGGGGCGATGAAGGAAACGCTTCGTCGATTGGAAGAAGGGCATTTGATAAACATCTATCCGGAGGGGACGCGAAGCATGAATGGGGAGATGAAGTCATTGGAGAAAGGGGTGGCGCTGCTGATCCGCAAGGCGAAGGCGACCGTTGTGCCGGTGGCGATTGACGGGTCGTTTGGAGCGTGGCCAAAGGGGCGCCGGCTGTTTCGGGCGCATCCAATACGTGTGATGTATGGGAAGCCGTTGGATTTGAGCGGGTTGAAAGGGGAGGAGATTCTTCGGCGGCTGGAGGGGACGCTGAAGTCGATGCTCAAGGACTTGAGGACAGGGAAGTTTAGTTGAGTGCTATTGGGAGGGCGGCGAGTAGATTTTGTGCTCGCCGTCGGGAGTGTCGAATTCGATGGTCCCGTGGTGCGTTGACTGGGTGGCGGGAGCGGCGGATGAAGCGGTTGCGGGGCGGGATGACGGGGAAGCAGCCATGTCCAGATCGATCATGGCGGTGAAATAGCGCCAACCGCGGCCGAGGAATAGCTGATCTTTGAGCATTTCTTCAACGTCTTGTTGAACCAGATGTTCGTATCGAGGTTTGCCGTTGATTACGAGTCGGACGGGGCGGGAGAAATCGACCATTTGGTCGTTGAGATAGATGCGGGCGGTGGCCACATTGGTTGTTTTGAGGGAGATGGTGTTGTTGTCTTCGATGTTGGCGACGACGCGGAAGCTATTTTGATAGAGGGTCATCTGCTCGCCACCGCTGGTGAAGAGCATTTTAATGTCGTCGCCGGGCCGAAGGGGTTGATAAAGCTGCACCCAATCGACGCGATTAAAGACCGCTTCCATGCGATCGGATTGGACGAAGACTTCCTTGGGATAGAGGGGTCGGGTTCGGGCGCGCAATTTTTGGTATTCCTGCTCGACAATTTGGGGGGAGGGGACGTGGCCAACGGATTTGGTCTCCATGTAATCAATTTCGTATTTGAGATTACGCAGGTAGCGGACGAGCTCGCGTGAGTCGCGGACGTTGACGATGTCATCGGAAGCATCGTGCCAGACGACCGGAAGGACATTTCGCAAATTGCCCAGCCGGATGCGCTGCCACGCCTGATTGGCGGAGCCGGCGAGGGGGTTGATTGCGGCGAAATAGGTGGGGTAGTGAAGAGCGATGTTCCAAGTGGCATGGGCTGAGGTGGAATGTCCGATCAGGTAGACGCGGGCGGGGTCAATGTTGGCTTTGCCGGCGGCGTCGAGGATGGGTTGCATCACCATGTTCATGCCGAGGGGGCCGGGCCCCCACATTCGGTCGAGATTGAGCAGGGGCATCAGGACAATCGCATCGGGATGAGTGGCGAGTTCGTCGGTGGCCCATTGCGTGTAGATCTGGCTGACGCGATTGCCGTCGGGAGGGGGGTCGGTGAGGAAAGCGTCGGGAGTGGGGAGTTTGACGACCAGAGGCCAGGAGCGGGTGACGTCGTAATTGGCGGGAATGCCGAGGAAATAACGAACATCAAAAGGGCCGACTTTGTCTTTGATGTAGTAAACACCGCCGGCAAGGGGAGCCCAGTCCATGCGGATTCGGCACAGGCGTCCGATGATGGAAGGGGAAATGTTGGTGTCGTGTATTTGTTGCGCGATATTGGAACGGTCGGCTGAAGAGGGGGCCGTGAAATATTGCTCGATCAACTCATGAAGAGCGTGAAACTGAGGCGCGGAGGCAGGATCGAACTGGTCGCCGAGTTCGGCGCGATCAATGCGGTCGAGGATGTCATTGGGCAGGCGAGCGGCTAAGACATGCGTTGAGGCAATAGCCAAAGTTGCCATGGCTACTACCACCGCAAACATCCGGTGGACCCTCATGGGGCACCTCGTCAACTAATGGCGATGGTCACGCTCTTGATCGTGTCGCCTTGCTGGATGGAGTTTACCACGTCCTGGCTGGCTTTGTCTTTTACCTGGCCGAAGACGGTGTGTTTGCCATCAAGCCATTGGGTGACGACATGGGTGATGAAGAACTGGCTGCCATTGGTGTTGGGCCCGGCGTTGGCCATCGAGAGAGAGCCGACCTGGTGGCGGCGCGGGTTGCTTTTCAACTCGTCGGCGAATTTGTAACCGGGCCCGCCGGAACCGGTGCCGGTGGGGTCGCCGCCCTGGACCATGAAATCCGCGATGACGCGATGGAATTTGATTCCGTCGTAGAATTTTTCCTGGGCAAGGAAGACGAAATTATTGACGGTGTTGGGGGCATCCTTAGAAAACAGGTCGCAGACGATCTTTCCCTTGGAGGTGTCCAGGGTCGCCGTGTACGTTTTGCCGGCGTCGATCGCCATTTTAGGCGGCTGGGCATACTGCTTGGCCATGGTGGGTTCTCCTTTTTTCGCCGCAACAAGGGTTCATTTTCCGAGGCGCTTGTCAATGCGGGAAAGTAAAAATATGCCGAAGAGTGGGGTGAGGCCCACTTGAAGCTGATCGGTTGTGGATTTTACCGGGCGGAACGTTCAGCGTATATTTTGAGGCGGAGCATTAGAGTTAAAGATTGACGCGCACGAGGGGTGTTCGGCCAGGTCGGCATAGTCGAATTCGGTTTCCGGCAAAACTCCCCATTGGAAAACTCCGAAAATCTTCAACAGCGGACTCGCATCGGCCCATGGTGCGTCGATGGACCGCTGTTTTTTGGATCGGAGCCACAATGGCCGTTAAAGATACCGCGAGCGTCCGAGCCTCGGACGTGCATTCCGGGGGGTTATTGGACTGGATTCTGGGTGCTTTCCGGCGGCTGTTTGCTTCGCCGCCGTCGACCAATCCGGCGCCTCGCACGACGGTTGCGGATGTCGCTCCAGCGGAAGAATCCGGGGCGAGCGATATCATTGTCGCGCCCGGTGGGTTCCCCATTCAGTGTTCGCACACGCAATACCTGACCAATTCGGTGGACAATGTGCTGCCGGACGTGCGGCAGGGATTGAATCAGTTGCCGCCCTTGCCGACGGTCGTGATTGAACTGCTGAAGGAGATTCAGCGAAGCTCTTCGTCGGCCGCGAGCGTGGGGGAGATTGTGGCGAGCGATCCGAGCCTGGCGGCTTCGATTCTGCGAATGGTCAACGCGGCGGCGCTGGGGCTTCCGCGGAAGATCACCAGTGTCGCGCAGGCGGTGAGCTATCTGGGGTTTGATACGGTTCGCGCATTGGTCGTGCAATTGAGATTGGAACAAATGTTGCCGCATCGCACGCCGGAAGCGGCGGCGGAAGCGGATGGGCTGTGGGCCCACTCGATGGCAGTTTCTTATATTGGCACGGTGCTGGCCGAACGCGTGCTCGACCTCGATCGAGGATTTATTTCGACGTTGGGGTTGCTGCACGATATCGGGCGGCTGGCGATCCTGTCGAAATTCCCGGATCGCCGGGGCGCACTGGCAGCGGCTGGGGCGGAGAACGAATCGCGAATGGATCGAGAGGCCAAGGCGTTTGGGGCAGACCACGCGGCGATCGGCGCATTGCTGAGCAATCGCTGGAAACTGCCAGCCGACCTGACAATGGCCATCCGCTGGCATCACAATCCCGAGAAAGCCTTTGAGCCGACGGATCCCGAGGCGTTGCGTAAATCGGTTTATCTGATCCATCTGGCGGATCAAATTGCCAAGTATTGCTTCAGCTATGCGCATGACATGGAAATCGAGCGGCCCGCCGAGGGGACGTTTGAGCGGCTGGGGCTTTCAGCGACGTCGGTGCCGGAATTGATCGATGCCAAAGTGCGCGCGGCGGCGACGCAGGCGATTTTGTTTGCCGACGAGAACAGCAAGCGGCCCCTGACGACAGTGCGGCCGTTCCTGGAACTGCACCGAGGTGAAGAGGCGGCGCGATTGGCTTCGCGGTTGACCACGGCAGAGGCGCCGTCCCGGATCAAGGTCGGGGACAGCGGCAAGGAATTGATCCAGAACGCGTCTGAGAAATTTGAATTTGATCCCAAGTCGCGGTCAACGCCGAAAGTGGCCGAGGCTCCGTGGGCGTATTTCACAGCGGATTCGTCCCCCCAAGCCGTGGAATGGCTTGCCAAGACGGTGCCAGCACAGTGGGAGAATCTGACGATCCCCTCAAAGGCTCGCTCGTGTGCCCGAGTCGCTCTTCGCTCGCTGCTGCCCAATTTGATTGCGGCCGATCAGGCCAGGAGCAGCGATACGATCCATGTGGCTTACCTCTGGGACAGCGATCGATTGGAGATAGCCGTCGAATCACCGGCGATGGCGTTTGCCGGCCGCATGCCGGCCAGTGCGGATCAAGCCGCGAGTTTGCGCGTGTTGGAAGCCGAACTGGCGAACATCCTCAACCTGGGATGGTTCGATTTTGAAACCAGCGCGGATGGAACGATGCTGGTGATGCGATCGCGATCCAACTAGAAGCGACGATCAAGCAAGCGGTACTGAATGGCCTCGGCTAAGTGATGCTCTTGAATCGCGGTGTCGGTCTCAAGATCGGCAATCGTGCGAGCCACGCGGCGAACCTTATCATAGGCGCGGGCGCTGAGACCCAGCTCACTCATTGCTTGCTTCATTAACAACAGACATCCCGGACTCAAGTCGCAGTGGCTTTTTAGCTGCTTGGAATTCATGCGCGCGTTAGACCCGGCCTCGCCAAAACGTTTAGTCTGGATCTGGCGGGCGGCGTGAACACGTTGCCGCATGGTTTTGGAATCGGTACCGGTGTGTTTGCCGGTTAATTCCGGGTAAGGGACGGATGGGACTTCGACATGGATGTCGATCCGATCCAGAAGGGGACCGCTGAGTTTGCGGAGGTATTTGTCGCGAGCACGGGGGTCGTCGGAAGCAAATCCGCTGGCGGTGGGATTCATCGCGGCGACGAGCATAAATCGAGCCGGGAAGCGGATGGAGCCGTGAACGCGGGAGATCGTGACTTCGCCGGCTTCCAAAGGCTGGCGCAGGGTTTCCAGGACATGGCGGCTGAATTCGGGCAATTCATCCAAAAAGAGTATTCCGTGATGGGCCAGGGAAACTTCGCCGGGGCGCGGAATAGTGCCGCCGCCGATCAGGGCCTGGGCGGTTGCGGAATGATGAGGCATGCGCACGGGGCGTTGATCCATTAAAGCAATTCCATCTGGGAGAAGTCCCAGCGCGGAATAAATGCGAGTGGTTTCCAGAGATTCGCTTCGATCCAGGAGAGGAAGCACACCGGCGATCCGTTTGGCCAGCATGGTCTTGCCGG
>CAZCKE010000172.1:0-8320 GCA_964499005.1 uncultured Tepidisphaeraceae bacterium | reverse complement strand
CGATCCCGTGCCGCCGGCGACGACGATGTTGAGCCGCGACACGACGCAGGCCTGGAGAAAATCGGAGATCCCCTGTGAAAACGCCCCCAGCCTCACCAAATCCGGCGCGGTCAGCATCCCCGACCCGAATTTTCGGATCGTGATGCACGAGCCGGCGATCGCCACCGGCGGGATGACAATATTCACGCGCGAGCCGTCCGGCAGACGCGCATCAACCAGCGGATTGTTCTCGTCTAGATGCCGGCCCAGCGGAACGATGATCCGGTCGATAATCCGCCGGACGTGGGCATCATCCTCGAACTTGGCCTCCGTCAGGATCGATTTCCCTTTGCGCTCGACGTAAACGCGGTCGGCGCGGTTGACCATCACTTCGGAAACGGTCGTATCATCCAATAATGGCTGGATGGGCCCCAGGCCAAACAGTTCATTCTTCACGTGATTCCGCAGAATCGCCTGCGAGGCTTCGGGGAGCGAGGCCAGCGCTTCGCGGCATTCCTCGTCAATGCCGGAGCGGAAATTCGGTTGGTGCGCTCGGCTCGTCGCGGCGCTCGAGCAATTCGGCATGTTCGGTGGTGGCGCGACCGATAATCTGCCACTTCAAAGCCCGCAATTCAGGAGGAAACGACTCGGCGTGGGCGTTCAACTCCGGGGCGGTGGGTACAACATTTGTGGTGGGTGTCACGCATCGTCTATCGGCAGGATGGGAAGAGAGGTTTGGTTTGGGGAATTTTAAGAATGCAATCGATGCGCATTGATAGGTGGATGACAAAACTCAGGTCATGAAACGAGGAGACGCGAGAAAAAACATTTCATGTAGAAAAAGCATTTTTTTGCGTTTTTGGGTTTTCAGGTTTCATTTCACCGGGTCGGCATAAAGGACGCCGCGACCGTTGGTGCCAATATAGACGCGGCCGAAAACGCGCGGGTCGCCGATCACCGGATTCACCGCGCCGTATTGATGGGCGTCGTCGTTGATGCGAATCCAGGATTGCCCGGCGTCATCGGAGCGGAAGATGCCTTCGACACCGTTGACGGTGCCGGCGGTGAAGAGGGCGGGATAATCTTTCCCATCGGGGGCTTTGCCAAAGCCGATGGTGACGGCGCGGGAGATCGAGGGAATTTTGGCGAAGGTCGCGCCCGAATCAGTGGAATGATAGAGATCCCCGGAGCGGGTGAACCAGAGATCGCCTTCATGGCCCGGCAGAGCGCGGAGGCGAATGTCGTTGCCTTGTGCGGGGGGAATAACGGAATGCGAAATGAATGTGAGACCGCCGTCGGTGCTGAGGTAGAAACGGCCGGTGTCGTAATTCATGGCGTAGAACTTATTGGCATTGACGCGATCGGAAACCGGGCGGGCGCCGTTAAAAAGCCCTTTGCAGGCAGACCAGGTTGCGCCGTGATTGGACGAGACGCCTGCCGGGGCATTATCCGGGGCCCAGACGAATTTATTTCCGTCGCTGGAGACAGCGATATAGCCGGAGTCGCCGTTGCCGGGGGAGTGGGGGAAAAGTTTCCACGTCGCGCCGCCGTTGATGGAGTAGCCGCCGGTTTGACCCGGCCTGCCCTGACCAACGCGAACCAGCAGCGACGAATTATTCTCGGCAAAATCGAGGCTTTGGGTATTGCCGAGCTGCGGATTCTTCGGCATCGCGGGTGGAGAAACCGTCAGGTCGTTATGAACGAATCCGCCGATATCGCCCAGCCCGGTGACCAGAAGCGGGCCGGCCGAAGGGCTCAGCAGATCGAACACCGCGGTTCCTTCAATCCCTTCGCCCCAGACGGACCAGTGGGTGGTCTGATTGGAGACGAGCTTTGTGAGATCGTTCGTGGCGAAGATCGTCGCGCCGGTGCCGTAAGCACAGTGGTTGGAATCGAAGGGGTCGATCGCCAGCGCATCGGTCCACCAGCCGAATTTCGGGGCCCCCTCGTTCCAGGTGAGATAAGGGGAGAGCGACCAATCTCGCTGCGAATTGGCGGCGACGGATTTCCAGGATTTGCCGCCGTCGGTCGAGCGGAAGACATCATCGACGGGACCCCAGCGGTCGATGGTGGTGACGACGAGAGTGCCGGCGTACTGGCGATCGATCGAGAGACCGGCATAGCCCCAATTGCCTTTCTGCGGCGTGATGTCGGTCCAAGTTCCGGTTTTGGTGTCGAGCTTGTAGACGGCGCCTTTGGTGACGTCGTTAGGCCCGGCGCCTTGGTTGGGGCGCTGGCCCGCGCCGTAGGTGACGTAGAGAGAGCCGTCGGAATCGAGCTTGGACTGAATGGCCATCATCCCGGCGGGCTGTCCGGGGACGGCTTGCCAGGTTTTACCGGCGTCGGTGCTGCGGTAGAGATGCTGGGGAGCATTCTCGGAAATACCGGCGTAAATGGTCTGGCTGCGATGTCCCGGCGATGCGGATCGCGGATCGAAG
The DNA here is from genome assembly GCA_964499005.1 of uncultured Tepidisphaeraceae bacterium. Taxonomy (GTDB): domain Bacteria; phylum Planctomycetota; class Phycisphaerae; order Tepidisphaerales; family Tepidisphaeraceae; genus CAZCKE01. The sequence continues at coordinate 5,903 of CAZCKE010000172.1, read as the reverse complement.
ACGATGAATCCGATCCCGGCGCCGGAGAAATCGGGGCCCCAGCTTTGGCGGCGCGTGGGGAGCTTGATGGGGAAGGAATCGACCTTGCTCCAGGTCTTGGCCGAGTCGGTGCTGGTCCAGAGCCCATCGTAGCGGGAGCCGAAATAGAGAACCGACGTGTCGTTGGGATCGATGTCGAGACGTTCGCCGACGCCGCGGCCGTCCTCGTTGCCGCCCATCGCGAAGGGGACATAGACGACGTCGAACGTTTTGCCCTGGTCATTGGAGCGGAGGATGGCGGCTTTGTCGCCGGAGTACATGCCGCCAGCGATGTAGAGCTTGTTAGCGTCAATCGGATCGGGGGCGACGCTTTCACCTCCCATGAGGTTGTACTTGCTGGCGGGGCACCAATCGGTGAGAGGGGTCCAATGTTTTTCCGAAGCGTCCCAGCGGTAAACGCCGCCAATATCGGTGCGGCAATAGCACAGGCCCGGCTGCTTGGGGCTGAAGATGATGCCCGGAATGAAGCCGCCGATGACGATCTTGACGGATTGCCAGTGGTAGGGCTCGGATTTTTGGGCGTTTAATGGAGTAGCGACGGATGCGATGAAGAGAGCCAGGATTGCGAGTCGTTTCGTTGCGGGCATTTTGGTGTTTGTACCTTTCGTGTTGTCATCGGGTCGCCCTCGTCACAGCCCTCTCCCGGAGAGAGGGGTAAGAGGGCGGTCTTTAAGATCATCGTGGGTCGCCGTAGAAGGTGCCGCGGCCGTGGGTGCCGATGTAGACGCGGCCGTAGATTCGGGGGTCGCCGGTAACTTGCAGGATCAGGCCCCATTGATCCTGGTCGTCGTTGATGCGCTTCCAATTGATTCCGTAATCGTCGGAGCGGTAGACGGCGTGCTGGTTTTGGATCGTCCCGACGAGGTAGAGGGCGGGGTCGGTCACGTTGGGGGCGGATTTGCCAAAGCCAAAGGCGTGGATTTCGGTGGGGCCGGGGAGAGCGATGAAGGTTTTCCCCGAGTCGGTGGAATGGTAGAGGCCTTCGTAGGCGGGGAGCCAGAAGTCGCCTTCCTTGCCGGGGGTGCAGTAGAGGTGGTCCTGCCCGCCGCGATTATCGCCGCGGTCGCCGCCGCGCTGGGGCAGGCCGCCGGGGAGGGCCAGAGGTTGCGAAACGAACGTTGCCCCGCCGTCGGCGCTGATGAAAAGTTTTCCGTCGAAAAGGGCCAGGGCGTAAAACTTCATCGGGTTGATCGGATCGGCAATGGTGCGCGAAATATTCGAAAGACCCTGGCAGCGAGTCCAAGTGGCGCCGTTGTCGGTGGTGAAGTAGGAGGATTGGGCGGTGGTCCAAATCCAGTGGGAACCGTCGGCATTCACCGCGATCGAGCCGCCGCGTCCTCCTTGCGGAGAAATCTTGGCGGGTTGCCACGTTTTTCCGGCGTCCAGCGAGAAGCCGACGTTGCCTTGGCGCTCGCCGCCGGCGGCTTGGCCGACGCGGGCGATGATGTTCGGATTGTTCGACGCGCAGGCGACGCCGGTGGTGTTGCCGAAACGCGGGTTGATGAAATTGCCTTCGGGCTCGGGCTTGTCGAGGTCCCAGTGGACGAATCCGCCATAGTCGCCGATGGCGGAGATCAGATGCGCGCCGTCCGGCGGGCTGAGAAGCTCGAGGGCGACGGTCTCCTCGATCCCTTTGCTCATGACGCTCCAGTGGGTGGGCTGGCCGGCGTCAGCGTTGGTGAGATCGAATGTTTCCCATCCGCCATATCCTGTCGTGAACATCGCGTGATTGGGGTCGCACGGGTCGATCTGAATATCCAGCAGCCAGTGAATCGGCGTGTGCTGAACGTAGGGAGCGCCTGAATAATCGTAGACTCCGCCGCCGCGGAAAATCGGTTTCCAGGTCGCGCCGGCGTCGATGGAGCGGAAAATTTCTTCGCCCTGTGGATAGCCGAAGGTGCTGGCAATGAGGGCGCTGGGATTGTGGGCGTCGACCGAGACGCCGCCGTATCCGAACGTGCGGCGATTGGCGGGGTCGGGCTTGTCGGGGGTGATGTTGGTCCACTGCCCGGAGGATGGATTAAATTTCCAGATGGCCCCGTCGGTCATTCGGCTGGGGCCGGGAGCGGCGCCATAGGAAAGATAGATCGTGCCGTTGGACGCCAGGACACCGTGGGAAAGACGGAGATTGGTCGGCGCGTCTTGGACCGACTGCCATGTCGCGCCATTGTCGGAGGACTGAAAGAAATTGGGCCGGCCCATGAGCGAAACGCCGACGAAAATATGCGGCGATGCGAACGTGACAAAAACGATGCCGGAGGAGCGGGCTTGCCCGCCTCCCCGGCCCCGGCGGCCGCCGGGCTGAGTTGTGGGCGGCGGGGCGGCGCCTCGGCCTCCAAGCGATTCAGTCACATCCGGAAAACTCTCGACCTTGGACCATGTCGCGGCGCGATCGGTGCTGCGCCACAATCCGGCATTGCGAGAGCCGAAGTATAAAACGTCGGGATTGCTGGGATCGATGGCCAGGCGTTCGCCGTTACCCCGCCCGTCTTCGTTACCGCCCATTTTGAATGGCAGGTCGGCGCGCTGGAAAGTCGCGCCGCGATCGTCGGAGCGGAGAATCGCGGCATTAGGCGAACGCGGATTCGTGTACATTCCACACGCGAGATAAACCCGATTGGGATCGCCCGGATCGAGGGCGATGCTCTCGACGCCCATCAGGTTGGTGTCTTTGTAGGGAACCCAGTCGAGGATGGAAATCCATTGCTTGCTCGGCTCGTCCCAGCGGTACGCGCCGCCGATATCCGTTCGGCAATAGCGGAGATTTTTTTCGGTCGGGTGAAAGACGATGCCGTCAACGAAACCGCCGCCGACCATCTGAGCGGATTTCCAGACATAGGGGCCGGGGGGCGGTGCGGGATCAGCGGGCTTGGCAGCCGCTTGTTTTGGGCCGTTGGAACAGGCGGACAGAATCAATAGAAAGATAGCGGCGGCAATCGTGCGCGCGTTGCGAGATCGGGAATGGGGCATGGCGGTGTTGTTCCTTCTCCGACCGGCTTCCTGCAAATCCTCGTTGGGAACAGTTTACGGCTAGGAGAGCAGGAGTTCCAAGTCTTCTTTTGCCAAACGGGATATCAAGGCGTTGTCAGCGTTGATGATCGCATCCGCCAAATCCCGCTTGGTTTGCTGGAGCTGCAATACCTTTTCCTCGACGGTGTCGCGGGCGATCAAGCGATAGGCGAAGACCGTTTCGGTCTGGCCGATCCGGTGGGCGCGGTCGATGGCCTGGGCCTCGACGGCGGGATTCCACCAGGGGTCGAGCAGGAAAACGTACTGCGCGGCGGTGAGATTGAGCCCGACGCCCCCGGCTTTGAGGCTGACCAGGAACAGCCGGCACTTGTCATCCGTCTGGAAGCGGTCGACTTTTTGCTGGCGGTCGCGGGTTTTGCCGTCGAGGTATTCGTAGGCGACTCCCTGCTCGTCGAGGCGCTTGCGGACGATCGCCAGAAAGCTGGTGAACTGCGAGAAGACGATCGCTTTGTTCCCTTCTTCGACGACTTCATCGAGCCGGGGAAGAAGCGCTTCGAGCTTGGCGCTGGGTTGCGGCAGGCGGGATTTGTCGAGCAATCCGGGATGGCAGGCCGCCTGCCGCAGACGCAGCAGGGCCTCGAGAATCTGGATCTTGGATTTGCCCATCCCCTCGGTGGCGATTTTGGTCATCAGGGACTGGCGGTAATGCTCCTTGAGCTCGTCGTAGAGGGCGCGCTGGGCCTTGTCCAGTTCGCAGAAGAGCGTCTCCTCGAATTTTTCAGGCAATTCAGGCGCGACCTGCCGCTTGGTGCGCCGGAGAATGAAGGGACGCAGGGCCGTGGAGAGAAGCGTGCGCGTCTCGGCGTCGACGATGCGGCCGGTGGCGACGTTGGAGAATGCCCGGGAAGCGCCCAGCATGCCGGGATTCAGAAACTCGAAAAGGCTCCAAAGCTCGCCGAGATGATTTTGAACCGGCGTGCCCGAGAGGGCCAGGCGATGATCGCAACGCAGGAGCCGCGCGGCCTTGGCGGATTCGCTGGCGGCATTTTTGACGGCCTGCGCTTCGTCGAGGATGACGTAATCGAATTGAACGTCCCGCAGCGCGGTCAGATCGTTTCGCAGGGTGCCGTAGGTAGTCAGGATCAGGTCGAAATCCTTGAAATGCCCCGTGGTTTTCAAGCGATCCGCCGTCGCGTGATCGAGAACGCGAAGGGCGGGCGTAAAGCGGGCAGCTTCCTGTCTCCAATTGAAAACCAGCGAGCGTGGGACGACGACCAGCGACGGTTGGGCGGCGGAATTATTCTTCAGGCGGTCCAAACGCCGCTGATCGAGCAGGGCGAGCACTTGAATCGTTTTGCCCAGGCCCATGTCGTCGGCAAGGCAGCCGCCCATGCCGAAGGTGCGGAGGAAATGGAGCCAGCCGAGCCCGTCCCGCTGGTAGGGGCGCAGCGTGCCGACGAACTCGGCCGAAGCGTCGGCGGCCCGGACCCCCTCGAAATGGGCGAGCTGCCGGCGCGCTTTGGCGAACGCTTCATCCGCGGCGACATCCGGAATCTGGGAAAGCAGCGCGTCGAGAATGCCGGCCTGGCTCTTGGAAAATTTGACGGAATTTTCGTCGACCTCGCCGATGGCGGCGACCAGGCGGTATTGCTGCAGCCACTCCTCGGGAAGTATGCCCAGCGTGCCGTCGTCGAGCAGGACGGTGGTTTCATTTCGCGCAATCGCCCGGAGCAGTGCAGGGACGGGAACGGAATGGTCGTCGAAGCTGGCGCTGCCGTCGAGCTCGAACCAGTCGATGCCGGAGCGGACTTCGATGCGGATTTTGCCGGGCTGGCGGTAGATCTTTCCGTCCACTTCAACGAGCCAGTTTTCGGTCGTGAGGGCGCGGACCGCCAGCGGCAGGCGGCGCGCCGGCAGGCGAAATTCCCGCTGCGGATTGGGATATTCCTGGAATTCGCGGAAGCCCAGATCGATCAGGCGGGCGATCGCCTTGCGCTCGAAAGCCATGTCGCGATGGATCAATTGGCGCGTGGGGGGTTCAAAAATCGCGGAGCGGGGGTCGCTATGGGGGACCGATTGCGAGCCGTATTCAAACGTGAGCCGGCACGAGAGACGGTCCGGCGATTGCGGCTCGGGCCGGGAAAATCGCAGGCGCGCGCGGGGCTTGGCCCGCAATTGAGTCACGGCGATGGAGTCGTGCAACTCCAGTTCGGGAAGGCTGGGGAAATTCAGCAACTCGGAGAGCAATTCGTCGGCCTGCTCCGCGGGAACGACGATCTGCTGCTCGCGGCGCAGCAGGGGAACGAATGCGAAGGCGCCGTTGTCCTGGAGGGCGGCGGCGGTGGAATCGAAGAAGACCGGCCCGCCGGGAACGAGCAACGCGGGTTTGGCGATGTCGACGCGCTGGTTGCCGCGAATCAGGGCGCCCTGGAGGCGATAGGTTTTGGCGCCGTCGTTGTCTTTGTCGTGCGGCGTGATGCTGAGGTGCAATTGCCACGCCGGGCCGTCGTCCCAGGTGATCTTTGCGGGATCGGGCTGGTCGATTTCCGTGCGGAGCCGGCAGCGGCCGGTGAGGCACATCTGGCGGATGATGTCGTTGTGGCCGTGGTCCGGCAGGCGATATCGCGTGGGGACGTCGCGGACCGAATAGTACGATTCGAAATCGCGGCGGCCCAGGCCGGCAAGCATGCTGATGAGCTGGCGGTCGGCGGGGTCGGGGAGAAGCGCGATTTGCCCGAAAGCCAGACGCAGGCGCTTGGGGCGCGGGCCGCGCGCGGGAGGCGTCGCCATTTTGGAGGAGCAGAGATCGATGCAGATGCCGGCGCTGGGATTTTCGATCGTGCTGGGAGCGTCGATCACATAGATGATCTGGCGCTCGGCGGGCCAGGGAGCCG
>CAZCKE010000171.1:0-8325 GCA_964499005.1 uncultured Tepidisphaeraceae bacterium | reverse complement strand
AGCACTCTTGCAAATTGAACCACTTCCTACATGTTTTGGGAACATACAAGGACGCAGAGGACGCCAAGAAAATATGATATTGCCACAGATGGAAATCAGATGAGCACAGATAAGAGAATTCAATTGTTTTATCCGTGTGAATCTGATTTTTATCTGTGGCCAAAAATTGAATTTGAATTTCTCTGCGTTCTCTTCGTCTCCGCGGTAAAAACCATCCCCGGATAAGCAGAAAACCTCCCGACCTCATAACATTCCAATCATGATCCCCACCATCTCCCTTCTCACCTTCTCCGACTACGACGCCGTCATCTCTTTCTGGAAAACCCAGGACGGCATCGGCCTCAATGAATCGGACGAGCCCCAGCCCATGCGCCGCTTTCTCGATCGCAACCCCGGCCTGAGCCTCATCGCCCGCGAAGCCTCCGGCTCGATCATCGCCGCCGTCCTCTGCGGCCACGACGGCCGTCGTGGTTACCTCCACCACCTCGCCGTCCATCCCGCCCATCGCCGTAAAGGCCTGGGGCGCGAATTGGTCGAGCGCTGCCTCTCCCAACTCGCCTCCCAGGGCATCCCCAAGTGCAACATCTTTCTCTTCAACACCAACATCGCCGGCCGAAAATTCTGGGAACGCCTTGGCTACCAACCCGTCACCTGGAGCCCTCTGCAAAAAGTCATTGGCAACGTGAACCGTGAAGACGTGAAAACGTGACAAGACGAGCTCCGGACCTTTCCTCACGTTTTCACGTCTTCACGTTTCATTTCCCTCGTTTGACTTCCCTCCCTGCACGTCTACCATTTCCCATACGCGTGAGGCATGGTGCCCACGCCTTTATTCCCCGCTGGGCGCGAATCGCCCCGGCGAGAAGGAGCTACTCATGTCCTGCACTTCCTGGGCGCGTGCGCGCCATTGGTCCCACGGCTTTCATCGTCACTTTCAACCCGGAAACGGTCCCGGCGAAGGGAGTTTCATGTCCCCCGAAGGTTTCGGCGTCCGACGCCCCCTCCGTTTCCTCGCCCACAAGCTCGACCTCACCGAGCCGCAGATCGTCGAACTGGCCCGCATCCTCGACGCCTTGAAGATCGAGCGCGCTCAGGTGGAGGTCGATGACCGCCGGGCGTTGTCAGATTTTGCCGACGCGTTAAGCGGCGACGCGTTTGACGCTGCCAAGGCAGGTTCCGCCGGCGAGCGGCGGGTCGCCAGTGCCCAGCGCCTCCGCGAAACCCTCCTCCGAAGCCTCCAGGCCATCCACGCCATGCTCACCCCCGAGCAGCGCGCCCGAATGGCCCACCTCATCCGCACCGGCGTGCTGATGATGTAATGCCAATGAAGTAATCTCGACTGTTCACAACCCCCACAAGGCTGCTCGCCGGCTTCCCCAACGCCGTCGAGCAGCTTTTCTTTTTTTCTCAAAAACCTTCACTCCCCACCTCTTTAGATAGAGGGCACTATGTTTTTCTCCCCTGTCTTTTTCACCTGCTCACCTGTCACCCCTCACCTGCTCTCGCCGTCCCGCGGGGCCCCTCCCCCCTCCCGTGGGACGTTCTGGGACTTTCTGGGACATTTTTTAAACGCCAAACAAACGCCAATCCCCCAAACCGCCGCATGTTTGCCGCTACTCCCTACGACCGTTAGCATGATGAATGCTGTATGCCCGCTGATAACCCTTCATCCCCCGGCCCCTTGCGCCTCTCCGCCAAGGCCGCCCGCACCGGCGAACAGCCGATCAGCTTCCTGATCGTCACCGCAATGGCCAATCCTGGCTTGATCAACCTGGCCGCCGGCTTGGTCGATCCCCTGACGCTGCCCGTCGAGCCGGTGAGGCAGATTACCCGGCGGATTCTCGACGACCCGGCCCGCGCCCGGGCAGCCCTGCAATACGATACAACCCAGGGCCTGCTCCCCCTCCGCCAAATAGCCCTGCGGCATCTGGAAAAGCTCGAAAATAAACCGGCAAGCGAAATGAACATCAGCGAGCGCGATCTGATCATCACCACCGGCTAGCAGCAGGCCCTTTACCTGATCGGCGATGTCCTGATCGATCCCGGAGATATCGTCATCGCCGCCAACCCCTGTTATTTCGTCTATACCAGCGCGCTGTCCTCTTTCGGGGCGGTGGTTCATGCGGTCCCGATGACCGAAGAGGGAATCGACGTTGAGGCGATCGATCGATTGTTGGGCCGTCTCCAAGCCCAGGGCAAGCTCGACCGCGTCAAGCTCATTTACACCACCAGTTATTTCCAGAATCCCACGGGCTTGTCGCTCTCCGATTCAGGGCACCGCCGCCTCGTGGAGATCGCCAAGCGATACAGCCGCAACCATCGAATCCTGATCCTCGAAGACGCCGCCTATCGCGAGCTGCGCTACGATGGCGAAGCGCTGCCGTCCATGAAGACGCTCGACCCGGAGAACCGCTTCACGATCCTGACCCAGACGTTCAGCAAACCTTTCGCACCGGGCTTGAAAACCGGGTACACCGTCCTGCCGCCGGATCTACATGCTGCCGTGATGAATCAAAAGGGCAACCACGATTTCGGTTCGGCGAGCCTCACCCAGCACATCGCCCACGAAGCGATGGCCAGCGGCTTATACGATGAGCAAGTCCGCCTACTCTGCACCAGCTATCGGCGCAAGCGCGACACCATGCTCGCCGCTTTGGATCGATATATGCCCAAAACGGCGGGCCTTCATTGGACCCATCCACACGGCGGCTTGTACGTCTGGCTCACATTGCCGCCCGAAGTGGACGCTTCTCGTGATTCGGCGCTCTTCCGTGCCTGCGTCGCGCACGGCGTCCTGTATGTCCCGGGCGACTACGCCTTTCAACCGGATAAAAACGGTTTGATCCCCAAGAATCACATTCGCCTCAGTTTCGGCCAGGTCGCCCCCGAGCAGATCGAACCCGGCATTCGCCGACTTGCCGAATCCGTCTCCCAAACTTTTCCCAAGCCCGCTTCGGCCAACGCCTGATCTCCATCGATATGAGCAAAACGCTCTTCTGGTACATCTTCTCCAACCTGTTCCGCGTCTTTTTGATGGCGGTCGCCGGCCTCACCGGCATCATGTGCTTCGCCGGTACGCTCAAGATCCTGACCGAAAACGGCCTGGACATGACGCAGGTCAATCGCCTGCTGCTCTACAGCATCCCGGCGATGAGCGCGTACTGCCTTCCGGTCGCGGCGTTGTTTGCCGCAACAACGGTTTATGGCCGATGCTCCGCCGACAACGAGTTGGTCGCCATGCGCTCCTGCGGGATCGGCTATATTTCCCCGCGCCGATTCTCCATCGCGCTGCCCGCGCTGGTCTTCGGCCTGATCGTCGCCGTCGCCAGCCTGCTGCTGCTGTGCTTCATCGTTCCGATTTATTCGCTAAAGATTCGTCAGGTGATTTTTTCCAACATTGGCCAGGTGATCGCCGGGCAGATCGAGCGCGAGCACGAGATCACGTTCCGGGCCCTGGGCGCCAGCAATCTCGTGACGGTCTTCGCCGAAAGCGCGCACGTCGAGCCTCCTCGCGCCGATCAACCGCGAATTCAGCGGGTCCAGTTAGTGGGCCCGGCCATCATGCCTTTTGAATTTCCCGACCACACCAGGCCACCGGTCCCTGTACCGCGGGAATTTTGGCTTGCCCGCAGCGCCGTCCTCACGATCAGCCAGAACGGCTTTGGCAAGCCCGGCGCGGATACGATCAGCTTCCGCGTGCAGCTCAACGACGGGATCAAGATCCCCCGTGAATTCTCGGAAAACGTGCACGTCGGCGTCGAGGGGACGACGTACGGCCCGATCGAAATCCCCTCTCCCGTCGATGAAAACGTCAAGTTTCTCGACGTGACGCGCCTGACCGAGCTGGCCGCCGACGCCAGCCGCAGCCAGCGCGTGCAACTGGTCCTTCACGACCTGGCCCGTCGCGAACAGGAGCGCGATTACCTGCAATCCATCGCCGCCGCGATTAGCGAATCCGGCGGCGGGTTGTTCAACTTCTCCACCGACCCCGATAACGATGATTCCTTCCAGATCAGCGGCAAGAATGTCACCGCCAGCCTCAACGGCGAGGAATTGGTCATCCAGCCCAAACCCGGCGCCGCAGTGGAAGCCGGCGCGACGACCCAAGGCTCGATCTTTCGCCCGATCTGGATGATCCAAAATCATATGTCCCAGCCAACCCTGTGGGCCAACGCCAGGGAAATGCACGTCCGCGCCAAGCCCGATTCGCTGAGCCACACGTTTTCCGTCGGGATCGAACTGTTTGACGTGTCGATCGGCGTCCAGGACAGCACCACCGATCGCGTCAGCTTCCAGCGCAGCTTCTCGTCGCCCATGTCCGACGCGATGGTGGAAATCGAAAACAAAACCCTTGCCGACTATCAGCACGATCCGCAGATCACGTCCGACGATGCCTCCTCTCTTTTGCACGAGCAACTGGTGGTGAACAACGCCGTCCGCACCGAATTGCACGGTAGGGCCAGCTTTGCGCTGAGTTGCCTCACGCAGGTGATGATTGGCTGCGCGATGGGGATGATCTTCCGCAGCGGAAATTTCCTCAACGCGTTTGCCGTCAGTTTTGTGCCGGCCTTGTTGTGCACGACCCTCGTATTTTGCGGGCAGACGGTTTCCACCCATATTCCACTTTACGTTCCCAGGAACTATCACAACCCGCTGCCGCTGGCGCTGGGATTTATCTGGGGCGGCAACCTGATCGTCCTGGCCGCGGGAATTTACCTGACTATCAAGCTTCAACGCCGATGAAAACGGGACGGCGCGCCGTATACGATGAGCCTTTCAACCGTCCATACGCTGCCGATTGATCCGGGCTCGCAACGGCGGCAATCCTCGCCGTTGTCGATGATCTTGTTTTCGCCGCGAGCGCAGTGGTATCTCGTGGCGGCATGGGTTGCCGTGCGGCTGGTCTTCGCTCTGGGCCGCCAGCTTGTTCCGGACGAAGCCTATTACTGGGTCTGGTCGCGCCATCTCTCGCTCTCTTATTTTGATCATCCGGGCATGACCGCCTGGCTGATCCGCGCGGGGACAGCTTTGGCAGGCGATACCGAGCTTGGGGTGCGCTGGCCGACGATCCTGCTCATGGCTGCCGCTGTCTTAATCGTCGCGTGGATTACGCGGCGTCTCATCGGCGATGTGCCGGCCGCTACGTTTGTGCCGGTGATGCTCCTAACATGCCCTGGCGTCAGCGCTCTAGGAGCCCTCGCCACGCCCGATGCGCCCGCCTGCTTCTTTCAAGCCGCGGCGCTCGCCTGCGCTTTGGCCATTTTTGCCCCCGATTCCCGTACCCCTCATCGCGGCCCTCTTTGGATCGCCTTTGGCATTTCGATCGGCCTGGGCTTGCTTTCCAAATACACCAGCATCCTGCTGGCAGCGGCCATACTGGCGGCCCTGCTAACCCACCCACAAGGCCGCCGACATCTTCGCACCCCCTGGCCCTGGCTTGGCGGGATGGCCGCTCTGGTCCTTCTGCTGCCCGTCCTCCTCTGGAACCTGCAGCACCATTGGGCCTCCTTCGCATATCAATGGCGACACGGCATGGGCATCGACCAATCCTCCCTAGGCATCCGACATATTCCCGAATACATCGGCAGCCAGGCGCTGGTCGCCACGCCGATCCTCTTTGTCCTCTGCGTGGCGGCGATCTGGACCTCCCGGCGCCGCGCCGATCAGATGCACATCCGGATTCTTCAATTTGCCTCAGCTCTTCCTCTGGCGTTTTTTCTGATTCCCGCTCTCCATCGGCGCGTCGAAGCCAACTGGCCCGCATTCGCCTATTTCCCCGCGATCATGCTCATTGCCTGTGAACTGGCCGAAAATTGGCGGCCCCCGCGCATCCGCTGGGCCCAATTGGCGATCCTGACCGCCTTGCCGCTGACGGTTCTGAGCCACTTCCCCCAGGCGATCTGGGCGATCAATCCCCGCTGGAGCGCTCCGATGTTTGACGAGCTGTTCGGGTGGCGGGAATTGGCGGCAAAAGTCGATGGGCTTCGCGGCGACACGCCCGTCATGGCCGCCGACTACCAATATGCGTCGGAGCTGTCGTTTTATCTGCCCGGCAAACCGACGGTCTGGCCGTTCCCTGATAATGCCCGCATGACCGCATACGATTTCTTCCCGAGCGGCCCCTTGCTCAATTCAATGCCCCGCCTGCTATATGTTCAGCGAATCAAAGGCACCGCTTCCGGCTCGGCCGACCCGCACCTGACGCCCTACTTTGCCCATTTTCGGCTGGTTGAATTCGATGTTTCACGCCAGGGCCGCGCGATTCTCAAAAGCCTGATTACCATGGCCAACAAATAAGCGCCCGTCATTTTCGAAGCTATTTGAATGAAAATCATCGACCGCTATGTCCTGGGCTCCTTCATCAGAAACTATCTGATCAGCTTCATGGTGCTGATCGGCATGTATGTCGCGCTGGACATGGTCTTCAATTTCGGATCGTTCAGCGAATCCACCAGTTCTTCCCAGGTTCATCTTTCCACTTGGAAGATCATCTACGACATTGCGGATTACTATTTCTATCAATGCTTTGTCTTCTTCGTGCAGCTCTCGGGCATGATCGCCGCCGTCGCCGCCGCCTTTACGCTCATGCGGCTGAGCCGATTCAATGAAACGACCGCCCTGCTGGCCGCCGGCACCCCGCTACTGCGCATCGCCCTGTCGGTGATTTTGGCCGGCGTAGCGCTGAATTTCATTCTCCTCCCGGTGGATCGGGAAATCCTCATTCCCAGAATGACCCCCAAGCTCAACCGCAGCCGCGATGAAATCCATCAGTCCACGGTAAAAACGTTCCCCGTCCGGATGATGCAAGACAACAACAACGGCCTGCTGACCGCGGGCATGTATTATCCTGCCTCCTCCGAGGCCCCCGCCCACATCGATTATTTCGACGTCATTGAGCGGGATTCCAGCCTTCGCGCGATCGCCCATCTGTATGCTTCGGCCGCCACCTGGAACAACCGGCTCAAACGCTGGGACCTGGCCGATGGCCAGCGCGTGCGCATCGGGCCCGCGGAGGCCTCGGTCACCGATCCGATCCGAACATCGGCCGCCTTTTACCAAAGCGACCTGACGCCCGATGAAATCGCGTTGAATCAGGGCAAGGACTACATCCAGCTCCTGCCCACCTCCACGATCAACCAGCTTTTGACCCGCAATCGTTATGGGACCATCAACCTGCTCCGCACCAAACATGCCCGATTTACCCAGCCCATCGCCAACGTGATCCTATTGCTGCTGGCGATCTCCAAAGTGCTGACCCGGGAGCCGGGGCGGCTCAAGACTGCCGCCGCCCAGTGCATGGGCCTCATGGCCCTGTTCATGGGCAGCATCTTCATTTTCTATCAACTGGCGGGCAACCCGAACCTGTCCTATATCTGGCCCGCGATATTGGCATGGGTCCCCATTCTCATATTCGGGCCCCTGGCGGTCCTGCTGCTGGACCGGGTCAAATCCTGAAAAGCAGAAATTTTGAATTATTCGGTTTGCTCGCGCAAGGCGTGAATTGTAGATCGTCTTTGTCAGCCATATGCACCGGCATGGTGGACTGTAAGGTACGCCATGACGGGGTCTGACACGACGCTCCCCTTCCCACTTTCTGGCGATGCCGGCCGCGCATGAGCGCGGCCGGCATTTTGTTTGGGAACTCTTCAACCTCGTCGCATCGAGCGGCTTGATTGATTCCCCCGGCATCTTTAGAGTCACCGCCGCTATGGCCCAGCGAACGGTTGGAATAGCCCTTTTAGGCTGCGGCGTCGTCGGAACCGGCGTCGCCCGCATCCTCCACGAGCAGCGCGATCTGATCAAGCGACGCATCGGCCTCAAGCTGGACCTGCGCCATATCGTCGTTCGCGATACGGCCAAGGAGCGAACGCCATTGCATGGTCCCATCCATGGCGATGCCCTTGCCGCTATCGACGATCCCGCGGTGCAGATCGTCGTCGAATTGATCGGCGGCGCGGAGCTGGCCACCCAATACATCCAGCGTGCCCTGCGCCTGGGCAAGCATGTGGTGACGGCCAACAAAAGCCTGCTGGCCGCGCGCGGTCCCGAGCTTTTCGCCCTCGCCCAGGAGCACAATGCCGCGATTGCATTCGAGGCCAGTTGCGCCGGCGGAATCCCGATCATTCAATCGCTGATGCACGGCCTGGTCGCCAACCGCATCGATGCGTTGGTCGGCATCGTGAATGGCACCTGCAATTTCATCCTCACCCGCATGACGCAAAACGGGTGGCCCTACGATCACGCCCTGAGCGAAGCGCAAAAAGCCGGCCACCCCGAAGCCGACCCCACGATGGACGTCTCCGGCCGCAACGCGGCGCAGAAACC
>CAZCKE010000170.1:0-8376 GCA_964499005.1 uncultured Tepidisphaeraceae bacterium | reverse complement strand
TTCGGGACCAGGGGGTCGGAGGTTCAAATCCTCTCTCCCCGACCAATGTTTTCAATGACTTACAGTCAATTTCTGGTCGGTCGCTCTCAGCGGTGTGGGCGATTTTGAGGCTGCGAAAACCTCAAAGATTCTACAAGCACGATTTCTGAATCTGCTTTTAAGCTCTCTTTTTATCTCGGCTGAAGTTTTTGCGCAGCACACAGCGTAGCAGTAACATCAACATCTGTTTCGGCGAAATGCGAATTGAACTGGCTTAGACATATGATCTCAATGTTAATTCAGCCGCTTATGCTCTCAGTTCGCAGATTTCTCAACGCTCGACACGGCGCGCTGAAATAGGTTCAATTCACTCGCAGTTGTGGCTGTCGTCCATTGTTGCTCGAATTCAAATAAGTATTGTTCCATAAGTTGACTATCGTGGGAGTAAAACGCATAGCCTGTCTTGGGACCATAGAATTTCGGGTACGCAAACACCATTTCCTTCAGCTTCAGGGTCGGCTTCTTCCTATAGGTCAACCACAAAAATCTTGATTCCTTAAGCGAGTCACGATCCTCTTTCTTTGTACGAGCCAGAGGCTTATGAATCGTGGCTACTGTAACGTGATCAGTATCAATAAGCTGTCGAAAAAGTTTATTCTCCACATACAGTACCGCATCAAGAAAGTCTTTCTTTTTTGTAGAGCCTTTAAAGAATGCTGTCTTGGCAAGCTGCTTCGGGTAAGCCGCCTTATATGCGACAAGCCGCGTTCCCGAATTCTGGATCATTAATCTTGTCGCTCGCACCTTGGAGGTCCATCGCAAACCGATCCTTGGGACGGGATCGAGCGCTGAATCATCTTACGCGGAAATACGTACGTTCTCCGAGTCGGACCGCGTTTCTCCGTTGACTGCCCCGGCCGTCGAAATAACCGTCGCCGATTTGCTCCCATAATCCGATCATGCCGCCCCGTCGCAAACTACGCATCATCGTCGGCGGCCTGGTCGGTCAATTCCCCCTTGGCGGCGTCGCGTGGGATTATTTCCACTATCTCCTGGGCCTCGACGCTTTGGGCCACGAAGTCTATTACCACGAAGACACCTGGGTCTGGCCCTACGACCCCACACGCAGATCCCCTGTCGATGACGCCAAATACACCTCCAAATTCCTCAGGGACTTTTTCAAGACTTACGCCCCGCAATTGGCCGACCGCTGGCATTACGTCCTGCTCCACGAAAAGCATTACGGAATGACCCGAGATCAATTCGACCGCGTTGCCCGCACCGCCGATGTCTTTCTCAACGTCAGCGGCGCCTGCTTCTTTCCCGACGCGCTCAATCCAAAATGCGTCAAAGTTTTTCTCGACACCGATCCCGGCTACAACCAGATCATGCTCAGCGAAAAATTTCCCTGGGCCAAAAATATCGATAACTGGTGCGGGATGGTTGCCTCCCACGATCGTCACTTCACCTATGCGGAGAACATTTACAATCGCGATTGCAAAGTGCCGCGCCTGAACTTCGACTGGATCACCACACGTTGCGTGGTCAATCTGCCCCACTGGTCCGCCCTCCGCGCCGAGCCGCCGCCTCGCGCGGCCCCCATGAGCACCGTCATGACCTGGGACTGGTTCAACGGCCGAGTCAAATATAAAGGCGTCGAATACCGCACCAAAGTGATCGAATACACCAAGTTCCACGATCTCCCGCGCAAAACCGATGTCCCCCTCAAGCTCGCCGTCGGCGGTAAAGTTCCCTATCGCCGGCTCAAAGCCGACCACTGGAAATCGGTTCACGCCAACCGAGTCACCCTGACCCCCGGCGCCTATCAGAAATTCATTCAGAACAGCGCTGGCGAATGGTCCGTGGCCAAAAATATTTACGTCGCCACGCGCACCGGCTGGTTTAGTTGCCGCTCGGCTTGTTATCTCGCCGCCGGACGTCCCGCCGTTTTGCAGGATACCGCCTGGAGCAAATTCATTCCCAGCGGCAGGGGGGTCATCGCGTTTAAGACGATGGACGAAGCGATCGCCGGCCTCGAAGCCGTCGCCGCCGACCCCGCCAAACACCGCGCCGCCGCTTACGACATCGCCCGCGAATACCTTGCCCCCGATCGCGTCCTGGCCCCCATGATTGACGCCATTTTCAAAAAGCGATGAGCAAGCCCCTCACCATCATCGTCGGCGGTTACATCGTCGCCTATCCGCTGGGCGGAATGACTTGGCATCACCTCAACTATCTCCTGGGCCTCCACGAAATGGGCCACGAAGTCTGGTTCCTCGAAGACAGCGGCTCCTATTCCTATCCCTACAACCCCACCACATGGGAATCCTCGGCCGACTCCACGTACGGCCGCGCTTACCTCGAGCGCACCTTCTCCCAATATGGCCTGCCGCTGCGATACTGCTACTACTCCGAATTCGAAGACAAACATTACGGTCTGACTCGTGATGAATTATCCAATCTCTTCCGCCGCGCCGATGCCCTGATCTGCGTCAGCGGCGTCACTCCCATGCGCGATACCCGTCCCCGCCCGCGCCGCGCCTGCGTCATCGACACCGATCCCGTATTCACCCAATTGCGCATGCGCACTGACGGGGATTTTCTAAACTACTACAAACAATTCGACTCTGTCGCGACCTTTGGCCGCCTCATTGGCACATCCGCTTGCCCGCTTCCCACCCATGGCTTTAATTGGATCCCCACCAACCAGCCCATCGCCCTGCGCCATTGGCCCCTGACCCCCGCGATCAGCAAGGCCTTCACCACCATCGGCAAATGGGACCACACCACCGACCGCAACATGGAATTCAACGGTAAACGCTTCCTGAGCAGTAAAGGCGTCGAGTGGATGAAAATGCTCGACCTCCCACGCCGCGTTCCATGGGAAATGACGATGGGCATGCTCTCGATGCCCGAGCCGACCGCTCAGCAATTCACCGACCATGGTTGGAAGCTGGTCAACCCCGAGCAAGCGACCATCAGTTGCCAGGCCTACGGCGATTTCCTCCGCGCCAGCGCCGGAGAATTTACGGTCGCCAAGGAAATTTACGCTGGCCTACCCAGCGGCTGGTTCAGCGACCGCAGCAGCGCCTATCTGGCCAGCGGCCGTCCCGTCGTCACTCAGGACAGCGGTTTTGACCAGTGGCTCCCGACAGGCCAAGGCCTCTTTTCCTTCCAAACCGCCGAACAAGCCGCTGACGAATTGAATAAAATCGCTCTGGATTATCCCCGCAACGCCGCCGCCGCCCGCGCGATCGCTGAAAAATATTTCGATGCCAAAACCGTGCTCACCGCTCTTTTGAATCGCCTTCTGTGACCCGGGACATCGACTTCCAACCCGTGCGAACGACTCACGGCAGATAACAAATCTCATCTCCGATTAATCGTTCCCCGCCTTTCCTGTATCCTTATTCCTTGTGACCTCGCGCCAAACCCAATCTCTCCGCCGCCTCGACCAGAAATACCTCTGGCATCCCTTCACCCATATGAACCTCTGGTTGGCTGACCAGCCTCTGGTCATCACCGATGCCGATGGAATGTATCTGATCGACAGCGACGGCAATCGCTATCTCGACGGCGTCTCCAGCCTCTGGTGCAACGTCCATGGCCATCGTGTCCGCGAAATCGACGATGCTATCCGCCATCAGCTCGACCGAGTCGCCCACACGACGATGCTCGGCCTGGCGAGCGAGCCGGCAATTTTACTCGCTGATCGTCTCATGCCCCTCGTCCCAAGAGGCCTAACCAAAATCTTCTACAGTGACAGCGGCGCCACCGCGACCGAAGTTGCCTTCAAACTTGCCGTCCAATACTGGCACAACATCGGCCGCACCGAAAAAAATGAATTTGTCGGGTTCACCGAAGCCTATCACGGCGACACCGTCGGCGCGATGTCCATTGGCCGCATGGAAGCCTTCCATCGCCCTTATTTCCCCATGCTCTTTAAGACGCATTTGGCTCCGACCCCTTACGTCTATCGCAGCGTCACTCCCCACGATCCCGACGCCGTCAAAGATGCCTGCTTGGCCAAGCTCGCACAAATCCTCGACCAGCACGCCGCTCACATCGCCGCCGTCTGCCTCGAACCCATCGTCCAGGGCGCCGGCGGCATGATTGTTCATCCCCCCGGCTTCCTTACGGCAGTTCGCCGCCTTTGTGATGAGCATGATGTTCTCCTCATCGCCGATGAAGTCGCCGTCGGATTCGGCCGCACCTCCCGAATGTTTGCCTGCGAGCACGAAAACATTTCCCCCGACCTGATGTGCGTCGCCAAGGGAATCTCCGGCGGCTATCTCCCTCTCGCCGCCACGTTCGCCACTCAAAAGATTTTCGACGCCTTCCTCGGCGATCCCTGGGAAGGCAAAACTTTCTTCCACGGCCACACCTACACCGGCAATCCCCTCGCCTGTGCCGCCGCCATCGCATCCCTGGAACTCTTCCAGAAAAATAAACTTATCGCTGCGATCCAGCAAAAATCGCTCGTTCTGTCTGATCGGCTCAAACGTCTTTCACCTCTAAAACATGTCGGCGACGTCCGCCAAAAAGGCTTCATGGTCGGCATCGAGCTTGTTGCCGATAAATCCACCCGCCAACCCTTCGATTCCCGCCGCCGCGTCGGCGCCGAGTTGTGCAACAACCTTCGCCGCCATGGCATCATTCTCCGTCCCCTTGGCGACGTCATCATTCTCATGCCCCCTCTGGCGATGGAATTATCCGACCTGAATCGCATCATCACCGCCCTGGAACAGGAGATCGCCGCCCTCAATCCATAGGATTCCCGAAAATCCGCTCCCCATTTGCCCCCACGCCTCGCATGGTTAGAATCTTTCGGGGGTTCGGAACCATCAGCAATGTCTTCAACTGCCGTTACAACGGAAGTTCAAAACCCCGCGCCGCCGCCTCCGTCGCTGCCCGCCGACAAGCATTATCACCCCAGCTACCGCTCCATCCTCGTCGCCTACATCTCCGGCCTCGTTTTAATCACCGGCCTGACCCTCACTCTCTTGGCTTTGAATAATGCCACCACCACCGCCGCCGCTTCCGCCAGTTCCTCCTTTCACAAGGGAATGGCCGCAGCGAAGGAAAAAACCAAAAACTATGTCCTCCGCACTCCCCCGCTTGTCACGGCTCTTTCCTCCCTCGCCGATGACGGACTGCAAATCAACGACCCCAATACCCTCTCTCGTCAATTGCTTGTCGTTTTAAAAGCCAGCCCCGGCATCACTTGGATTAGCTACAGCAATTCCGCCGGAACTTTCGTCGGCGTCTATCGCACCGCCCAAGACAAATATCGCATCAACCAAAGCTGGGTCACCGGGTCCAACGCCGGTACCCTCATCGAATACCAGGTCCGCGACGACGGCATTTGGGACATCTACCGAAAACAACCCACTCAATACGATCCCCGCCTTCGCCCGTTCTACAAAAAAGTCCTTGAAACCAAAACCTACACCACTTCCTGGGTCGGACCGTATCTCTTCTACGATCAGGGAACGACCGGCGTCACCTGCGCCCATCCCGTTCTCGACCTCGACGGCAAAATTCAAGGCGTTATGACCATCGATTTCGATCTCTCCACTCTCTCCGAATTCGCCAAAAATATCGAAATCTCCGCTCACTCCGAGCTGATCATTATCACCTCCGATGGCGTCGTGCTGGCCGACCCCGGCGCCCGGTTTAACCAGCAGCAATTTACCGGCGCCACCGGAACCATGCCCCACGTGCGCGACGTCAATGATCCATTGGCCGCCGCTCTCTTTGATGCCATCCCCGCCGACATTCGCGCCCTGCCCCAAAGTTCCGCCGCCTCTCGATCTTCCGTCGTGACGCCGCCCGATTTCCACCACGAATTCGTCTTTCAATACGCCGGCCATTCCTACTACGCCTCCGCTTCGCCGTTCGATGTCGATGAGGGCCTCACCTGGATCGTCGCCGCTGCCGCTCCCCAATCCGATTTCCTCGCCGGCGCTTATCATGACGCCTGGACCAACGCTGCCCTCTCCACCATCGCCGTCCTTGCCGCCATGGGCCTGGGCATTTTACTCGCCCGCCGCGTCTCCGGGCCGATTCTCTCCCTCGTCGCTTTTATGCGCCGCGTCGGCGCCGGCGAGCTCGAAGCCCGCGCCAGCCTCGGCGGCGCCAGGGAATTCCGCGAGCTCTCCGCCGCCATCAACACCATGATCCTCCACCTGCGCGATCGCCTGCGCATGCGACACTCACTGGCCATCGCCCAGCAGATTCAGCGGAATCTCCTCCCGGAGTCCGATCCTAAACTCATCGGCCTCGATCTCGCCGGACATAGCAGTTACTGCGACGAAACCGGCGGCGACTATTACGACTTCATTATCCTTGATGAAAGCCGCTCCCAGTTGCTCGTTGCCATCGGCGACATGATGGGCCACGGCGTCGCCGCCGCCCTCCCCATGGCCGGCGCACGCGCCATCCTTCGCAACCGCTCCCACCGCGATTCCCTCCTGGGAAAAATCCTCGGCGAATTAAACCGCTCCCTCGCCGACGATCTTCGCGGCATGGGATTCATGACCATGCTCATCGCCCATATCGATCGCGCCGGCAACACCCTCCGCTGGGCCAGCGCCGGCCATGATGCCATCATCGGCTACGATCCCGCCCAGGACCGCTTCTTCGAACTCGAAGGCGCTGGCCTCCCCCTGGGCATCGAAAAGGAAACTCCGTACGACGACTACTCCCACGCCAACATTAGCCCCGGCCAACTTTTCCTCCTCGGCACCGACGGCGTCTGGGAAGCCATCAACCCCTCCCGCCAACTCTTCGGCAAAGACCGCCTTAAAGCCGTCCTCCGCGCCAACGAGGCCGCGACCGCCTCCGAAATCCGCGCCGCCATCATCCAGGCCGTCGAATCCTTCCGCGCCGGCGTCCCTCAAAAGGACGATATGACCTTCGTCGTCATCAAAATCGAACACATGCACCGTGAAGACGTGAAACCGTGAAGAAAATGCCGCTTTTCCCTCTTCACGGCTTCACGTCTTCACGTTTTCATTTTCCATCCCTATCCTTAGCAGTCCCATGTCCCTTGCCCGCCTCCCCATCCCCGGCCTCTTCATCACCGGCACCGACACCTCCGTCGGCAAAACCCTCGTCACCGCTGCCATTGCCTCCTTCCTTCGCCATCGCGGCCTGCGAGTCGGCGTCTGCAAGCCCATCGCCACCGGATGTGTCCGCCGCCGCGAGGGCCTCGTCAGCGAAGACGCCGAATTCCTCGCCCACCACGCCCGCACTCCCTTCCCGCTCGATATCGTCTGCCCCCAGCGCTTCGCCGAGCCCCTGGCTCCCGCCGTCGCCGCCCAACGCGCCGGTGAGGAAATCTCCTGGCCCACCATCGATCGCGCCATTCAAACCATTTCCCGCCAAAGCGACATCCTCCTCGTCGAAGGCGTCGGCGGCATCATGGTCCCCCTTGACCGCTCCCATACACTCCTGGATGTCGCCGCCGCCCTGGCACTTCCCACGATCATCGTCTCCCGCGCCGGCCTTGGCACGATCAACCACACCCTGCTGACGATCCAGGCCCTCCGCCAAGCCAATGTTCTCGTCGCCGGCGTCGTCATCAACCGCTACCCGCCCGAAACCCCCGGCATCGCTGAAGAAACCAACCCCGCCGCCATCGAAAAGTGGGGCAAAGTCCCCATCCTCTGCCTCGCTCCCGAATGCCCCATGCCCGCGCCGCCGGATCTGCCGGAAGATTTCCTCGCCGCCATCGCCCGGGTCGACTGGCTCGAAAAATAATTCTAAAAACCGCCAAGACGCCAAGGAAAATTCAAAATACTTTCTGCCACGGATGAAAATCAGATGCACACGGATGAAATGCAATCAATTTCTGTCTTATCGGTGTGCATCGGAGTTCAATCTGTGGCAAAATTCCCCAAATGGAATTGCTCTTCCTCGGCACCGGCACTTCCGCCGGCGTCCCCATGATCGGCTGCCACTGCCTCGTCTGTTCCAGCGCCGATCCTCACGACAAACGCACTCGCACCTCCGTCGTCATCTCCTACGACTCCACGCGCGTCCTGATCGACACCACCCCCGAACTCCGTCTCCAATGCGTCAACAACGGCGTCGATGCCGTCGATGCAATCGTTTACACCCACGGCCACGCCGACCACATCATGGGCCTCGACGATGTCCGCCGCTTCAACCTCGTCCGTGGCGGCAAACCCTTGGATGTCTGGGCCGACGCCCCGACCCACGCCGCCCTCACCCGCTGTTTCGGCTACGCCTTCGAGCCCGACGATCCCAACCTCAAAGTCTCTCGCCCGCATCTGGTCCGAAAAGTGATCGACGCCCCCTTCGAAATCGCCGGCAAAAGATGGATTCCCATCCCCCTCATCCACGGCGACACCGCCGTCCTGGGCTTTCGTA
>CAZCKE010000169.1:0-8377 GCA_964499005.1 uncultured Tepidisphaeraceae bacterium | reverse complement strand
AGGCTGGGGAGTTCCGGTTGCGGCGGGCCGCTGACCGCTTCCATGATCTGCACGGCTTGCTGGAGATTGTCGATCGCGCCCGGCAGGTCGCCGGTCGTTCGCATCAGCTCTCCCAGCCGCGCCAGGCTCACCGCCACCGCCGGGTGGGCGTGACCGTACGCATCGGTGTTGATCGTCAGCGCCCGTTCGAGCAGTGAGCGGGCTTCCTGGATGTTACCTTCCATGGCGCACAGGTCGGCGAAGTTGGTCGCGATGCACGCGACGCTGGGATGGTGCATGCCGAAGTGGGCCTCGGCGACGGTCAGCGCCTGCGACAAGTGCTCGCGCGCCGGCTGAGGTTGGTTCAGGCGGCAGAGCACATACCCCAAATTGTTCCGCACGCTGGCGACTCGCGGGTGGTCCTGGCCGTAGTGCTTTTGATAAACCTCCAGCGTCCATTGGAATTGATCGCGGGCGCGTTGGAGGTTGCCCTTGGAGGCCAGCGTAATGCCCAGGTTGTTGGCGACGGTGGCCATATGCGGATCGCCCGGACCATAGAGAGGGCCGTCGATCTGAAGCGCCGACTCGAACAATTCCATGGCCCCATCGAAGTTCCCCATGCGTTGGCGAGCGCGGCCCAGGTTGTTGGCGATGTCTGCCGCCTTGGGGCTCTGCGGGCCATGCACCGCTTTCACCAGTTTCATCGCCTGCTCAAGTAGCTGCTGCGCCTCGGCGAATTGGGCGCGCCGGAGTAGGAATCGCCCCGCGCGGTCGAGCAGATCGGCCGCGATAGCGGGCGAGGCCAACGTCTGGCCCAGGCCCGCCGCCGCGATCACATGCGGGAGCGACTCGGCACACTGCGGCCAGGATGCGGAGTTCTTGCTGTCGAAAGGAAATGCCTGCGAAGCCAGCGCCATCGCCGCGGTCGCCCAAATCGTTTGTTGCTCGGCCGGGAGCCGGTTCCGCGCCAGCGTGGCGACGACCCGCGAAATGGTGATCGATTTCTCCGATGCTTGCGCGACCGAAAACTGATTGAGGACCGCGCCCGCCTGCATCAGCACTTCGAGGTTGAGCGCGGCTTCTTTGAGGCGCTCGGGGAGAGCATCGGGACCTTGGCGGATCAGCAGCCAGGGGACGTCCTCCCCCAGGAAGGCGCAGAGATTCAGCAGTTCGACGGCGATGGGATCGATCTTCTCGACCTGGCGGAGAGAGAGTTCCCAGGCCATCGCTTCGGGGGTCGGATGCTCGGTGATCGAGACGCCGCGCAGGAGGAGTTCGCCCCAGTAGACTTCGTATTCCTGAAGGTATTGATCGGCGGTGATTTGCGTCTGCTCGATGCAGGCGGACGCCTGCTCGAGGGCCAGCGGATGATCGCCCAGGGTCAAGGCGAGCTTGTTGATCGTCGCGTCGTCGGCGGGGCCGGGGAGCCGGTTGCGCAGAAATTCCATCGCCTCCTTGCGAGGCCATTGCTTGACAATGATGGCCTGAGTCATCGGCGCCCACTGCGGGCTGCGGCTGGTGATCAGCACGTTGCCCCAGCTTCCCCAGACCAGGTGTTGGGTCAGGTCATTGGGGTTCTGGGCATCGTCGAAGATGATCAGCCAGCGGTTGCGGTGCTGCAGCGCTTTGCGAAGGGTTGCGCAAGCTTCGAGCGGGTCCTGCTGGGCCGCTTCGGGATCGAGGCGCGCGGCCAGCGCGGCCAAGTCGTTGGCGATGGAAGAAGGCGACTGCGCGTGAACCCACCAGATGATGTCGTATTGATTGTGGCGGGAATAGGCATATTCCAGGGCGATCTCGGTTTTCCCCATGCCGACGTTGCCGGTTAACGCCTGCACGCGCCCGCGCGGATTGCTGGACGAGAGGCCGCGTTCGATTGCTTGAAGGATGGCATCGCGTCCGACGAAATGCGGGTTGCGGAGCTTGGGCAGATTCATGATGGCCGGTGCGCCTTCGGCGCCGGCCGGGGTTGTCGAGGCCATGCCCGTATCCTCCTCCGGGAGGCGGCGGACTTCAAATCAAAAACGTGCGCATAATAAAACCCGCGGGGGGCAGAGAGGGGGGGAACTCTGCCGGGGAAACCCGCGGGCGTTTTCGGAATTTAACTTATTTTCATCTTTGGGGCAAGAAGATAGTTTTGGCGTTGCGAAAACAGGCCTGCGGTTCATTTTTTGACATTTACGGAGCGTCGCCGGGGGTTTGTTTTATTTGGATTAAGCCGGAGAGGGAGTTGTCGAGATCGGTGTCGATGGGGCCAGCCCAACTGGTCGATTCGCCAGTCTCGCCGTGGTGCTGGATGAAATTGAAGCGGAGCAAGCGAGGATGGGAAGGGGCCGTGCTGAGTAGTTTCCAGGGGATGGCGATCTCGCCGGTCCAGGCGTTTTGCGCTGATTCGGCGGCGTAGCGGACGGCCTCGGTGTCGGTCTGATGCCAGAGGCCGATACCATTGCTTGAGTGCTGGCGAACCAGGCACACACCATTAGGCTTGCAAGCGACGTGAAGGAGGGGGCCAAGGGTGTTGTCGTCATTGATCAGTTGGATAAGCAGCTCGCAGACATCCTCGCTCCAGGCGCGGCCGGACTGGAAGTTCACGAAGTTCCGGCGGGCGGAGAGATCGGGGCCGCCAACGCCCAGGCGAAACGCGACATAGAAATCATCGTCGGACCAGGTGCTGTAGATTTGTGAGGATGTGGAAGCGGGCTCGATGCGCCATTGCTGGACGGAGGGGCGATCGAGCATGCGCGTGAGGGGGCCGTCCTGAATCAGATCGGCGTGGTCCCAGTCATCGAGCTTGCCGTCGATGCGGAGGCCGCCTTCGCGGCGCGAGCTGGAGGCGAGGGGGAGGACCACTTGCTCATGATATTGGGCGCGGGTGTATCCATCGATGAAGGAGAACTCGATGGGCTTGCGCGACTCGGTTCCGATCTGGTTGAGATCGACACGAAGGGGCATGGAGAAGCGCTGGACCCAATAAGTTTGAATCGCGGCGATGGGTTGGGGCGCGGGATTGAATTGCCAGCCGCCGGCGGCGGTTTGCCATTGGAGAAGGTTTTGATCGGGCCGGTTGTCGCCGGCGTTGTAGATGTCGATTTCAAACTGGGCGGAGATTTCGCCGCTGCCGGCGGGAGCCCGCGGGTCCCATTGCCACTGGATGGATCGTGGAAGAATGTACGGGCGTTCGCGGGGGCGCTGCCAGCGAATGATTTCCAGGTCCAGGGAGTTGCGGAGGGCGTCTTTGTTGGCGTCGGGGCGGTGGCCGGGCGTTTTGAGCTCGATGGAGCGGGCAAGGAGATCGCGAGCTTGTTCCCAGGTGAGAGGATCGACCGAGCCGGTGAGGAGATGGTATTGCGGGTCGGCGGATTGGCCGGGCTGCAACTCGACCTGCTTGGTCATGAGGCGAGCGAGCATCAGGGCGGTCGGGGACAGATCGCGTTGGGAGGCGAGCAGGAGGTATTCGTAATCCTGCTGGGCGCGGCGGAGCCATTTCAATTGCACGGTGGGGACAAAGCCGCCCGTGCCGAACCATTGGCCGGGATAGAACCAGATCATGTCGGCGGGATCGGCAGGCTGGTCCGGGGAGTTGGCAGAGGGAAGGGCGTCGGGCCAAGCGATGAGCGAGGAATGTTGAAGGAAAGCGAGCCAGGCCCAGGCGAGGACATCGTTTTGGGTGTAGGCGGCGCCGGGACGGAGCCAACGATCGGGCTGCTGCGGCAGAGCGGAGGCGTGTGGAAAAACCAGGCCGGGGACCTGGGCGATGAGCCGGCTGGTTTGCTGGGGATCAAGAAGCTGCTGATCGGAGCCGGAAGAGAATTGCAACTGCGACTCATTGAATGGGAGCATGACGCGGAGCAGGGGATGCGCATCGAGCAACAGGCGGGCCTGAGCGGATAGATCGATGGATTGTCGCGTCGTGGTCGCGGCGTCGGCGGAGGCGGGCATCATAACCGCGGCGCGGGAGATCCAATCCCGGGCGTTGAAATGTCGCGCGGCATCGGTCCAGTAGGCGAGGCGGCCGGCGAAATCATAATTGTCGAGCCGATCGATCGCGGGCAGTGGCCAGAAGGGGAGGCCGATTTTGTCGGGGAAGGCTTGGCCATTCAGCCAGGGAGTGACCAGGGAATCGTAGTCGGACCAATCGACATCCGGCGGGCGATCGGGGGGCCATTTGACCGTGGGCTGGATGCGCGAGACGACGATTTGGGCGCGGTGGGCCTGCGACTGGCGCATCAGGTCGTCGAGGACCGCGACAGGCGCGGCATAGCGCGGATCGGTGCGGTTGACCAGACGCGGGGAGATCGCTTCGAATGGATCGGAGTCAAAACGCTGAAGGCTGGTCCAGTCGGTCTGGCTAAGCATCGTCAGATGCCGCTGGTCGGGGAGGGCGAAGTCGAAAACGTGAAGGGAGAACTGTTCTTGGGAAAGGGGCGGAGATCCCGCGGCGCGTTGGAGAGAATAGGCGGCGCGGTACTCGGTGGAAGGAGCGTCGGCGGGAATGTGGAGGTCGATCCAGAGGAGAACGGGATCGCCGGCGGGGCTGGGGTGGGAAGAGGGATTGAAGGGGTCGCCGGGATCACGGAGGGCGCGCAAATCGATCGAGCCGTCGTGGATGGGAAGAGGGAGCAGGGCGCGAGGGAGGCGGGAGGCGCCGGCGAGCTGGCCGGTGTGGCGCACGTAGTCGGCGCGGTTGGTGTCCATCGGCATGGAGATGATTTGATAGGCGAGCGGTGTCGCGGCGATGGGGGTTTTGCGGGGATCGTAAATCAGCGGGCCCAGATGCAGGAAAAGCGGCGCGGCGCCGTCGGGAGCGGGAAGTTTTCGCAGGCGAAGCGTGAAGCTGATCCATTCGTTTTTGGCGGCGGCGAGTCTCAGGGGGCCATGACCGGCGCCGGTGGGGTCGGAGAGGTCGATGGCCTCGACGATGGGGCGGACGATGGCTGTTGGGGCGGGAGGTTGCGCGGGTTTGGGAGAGGCACAAGCGAGGAGCAGGGCCGTGATGCAGAGGGCCCGGATCAGGGGGATGAGTCCGCGATTGAAATGGGGGGTTACGGCAATCACAAGGCGATGGAAAGTTTAGGCATCTGGTGGTGGATTCATTTCATCGTTGCTGACTCAGAGAGCGAGAGGTTTTATACGCCGGGTGGCGTGACACGATTTTCATGGAGGCATTGTAGTGGAGGGATCGGGGATTTGCGATTTGCAATTGGGGCAGGGCGGGCCCTTCGACTCGGCTCAGGGCAGCCTTTTGGAAAAAGGCTGGAGGTCTTCAAAAGGGAGGGTCGAAGTAGGATTGAGGTCGCAGGGGTTGTGTTTGACAGGGGTTAGATCAAAAAATAAAAACTTTCACCCCCCGGCCCCTTATATAGAGGAGGTGCGCGCGGGGAGTGGAAGGTTCGATTGGCAGGGGCGGGAATGAGGGGTGGGGTTGTTTGATGAGGGAAAAATCTATTTTCATGTGGAGCGCGAGGGCCACGGGGCTGCGAGAAGGCGACGGTTTTTGGAAGGCAATGGAGCACAATGGAGCGATTTGCGTCATCATCCGGATCCTCAGCGCGATCGGCGCCTGCGCGGTGGATTAGCCGCGCCGCGATGATATCATCGTCCCGCTCGCATGCGCTGGCAATGTCGGGTTCCAGCGGCGAAGCGGTCATCTTCACCTGCATCTTCCATGGAAACTCTGATCCACAAACGCGTTCGATTGGCCAACGAAGGAAAAAATCCGACGGCGATTCGGCGCCTGCCGTCGGGTTGGCTTGTGCTGGGCGACAATCAAAAGCTGCGTGGCTACTGCGTGCTGCTCTCGGATCCGGTTGTTCTGGACATCAACGCGCTGGGGCCGCCGGAGCGGGCTCAATTTCTCAGCGATATGACGCTGATCGGGGACGCGCTTCTGGAAGTGACGGGGGCGAAGCTGATCAACTACATGATTTTGGGAAACTGGGATCGGGCGTTGCATGCCCACATTCATCCGCGATATTCCGACGAGCCGGATGAGACCCGGCAGCAGGGCCCGTGGGTCTACAATCCGCAGGAACAGCCGTTCGACGCGTCGCGCGATCGGGGCCTGATGGAAAAGATCGGCAAGGCGGTGGATCGGCGGATGGCGAAGCCGACGCAGGAGGGGAGGGATTTTTGAGGTTTTGACCTTTGTGCTACTTGCCGGATGATTTCGTCGGGGGGCGAGGGAAGAAGTTGGGGATAGATCAGGAGTGATCGGTCTTTTCAGGGGTATCCCTTGCACGAGATACCCTCGGTTCCTAAAGCTCCACGACTTGACGCCGATTCTCCGGTCTTTCTGACCCCGACTACCTTGCGGTTCGTGCCGCCTCCGGAGTACCGTCGGCGTCACCCGCTCGGCTCACGCCTCGCTCCGGCCCTCACGGGCCTACAACGGGTGGGGGTGGGCGGGTTCAGGATAACACGGGACGTCCTTTAGAAAAGACGCCGATGTCCTTTACATAAGGACATGGAGGACGGCTTACGCCGTCTA
Source organism: uncultured Tepidisphaeraceae bacterium (assembly GCA_964499005.1). GTDB lineage: Bacteria > Planctomycetota > Phycisphaerae > Tepidisphaerales > Tepidisphaeraceae > CAZCKE01. Next base: position 1,914 of record CAZCKE010000169.1, on the reverse strand, counting down.
CTTTCATACCCCCGCCGGGTACCTCCCCGGGGGTTTAAGCATGAAAATATGTCAGCCGCGCCCGCTGACGGGCGTCGCCTGCACACAATAGTTGGGCCATTCATCAGCCAGAAAAATCCTCCCCGTCAGGTTGACCTTTTGGTGTCGTCCCATGCGCGGCCTGATCGATCCGGGGCCGGACCTCGTTCGCCATGAGCTCCATGGAGCGCCGGGCGAGCGATGGATCGGTCCAGTCGTGGCCCGTGTAGAGCAGGGTACCGAATGCGCCGACCTCGTTGCGGAATGCAAGAATCTGATCCGTGACGCTCTCCGGGGTTCCCGTGATTACGAGACGCTCGATGCACCGCTTCGTTGAGAGCTCGGAATCCGGCTGGCCGGGAAAGTCGCGCATCACGTCCAGCGCGCCGGCCTTCGCGAGCTTGGTCCTCATGATGTGGAAGTAGAAGCCGTGCGTGCCGTCCTCGCGATGCGCGTAGCGATGTGCTGTGGTCTCGTCATCGGCCACGAAAACGCTGCGCGCCACGCGCCACCCGGAGGGATCGGCGGAGAGGCCCGCCGATCGTCGGCCTTCCAGGTAATTCTGGATCTGGGTCCGGACGACGTACGCACCCACGTAGGTCGCCGAGATACCGGTCCAGCCGCGCGCTCCCGCCGCGTGCGGTCCCCGGGCATCCGGCCGGATCGAGGTGATTGCGATGGGCGGATGCGGCCTTTGCAGCGGGCGGACTGCGACGCCCAACCCGATCTTCCGATCGAGCGAGCGCTCCGTGGTGGTCCGGTAGAACTCGCCTTCGATCCGGTACGGCGGCTCTTCGCTCCAGATCCGGCACATGTGCTCGAGCGCCTCCTGGGTCTTGCGGTTGCGGTTCGAGCCCAGGTCTCCTATGGCCTCCGCATCGCCGGGAACGCCTGGTCCGACTCCCAGAACCAGCCGGCCGTGCACCAGGTGGTCGACCATCGCGACCTGTGCCGCCGCCATCGCCGGGTGGTAGTTGGCAAGCGGAAGCACACCGGTACCGAAGGTGATCGACGGGCAGGCATCGGCCAGGTTCGCGATGAAAGCGAGGCTCGAGGTGATCGTCTCGGCTGAGTCGACGAGATGCTCGCCGATAAAGGCTTCGCGATACCCGAGTCGATCGGCGAGTACGACCGCTTCGCGATCCTCACGGAGAACGTCTGCATAAGGGCGGGACGGCGGGTGGACCGGCTGGATGAAGAATCCTAGCTTCAGGGGGTTTTGCATGGTGGGTCTCCTCGTTGGCCAGCATCGCCAGAGGGGCCCATAAACAAAAAGCCCTCGCCGGCTCGCCGACGGGGGCTTGGTGTACGAACTGTTCCAAGCGTTACTCGGCGCGGTCCTCCCGGACTACGACGATTACGACGCTTTGTTGCTGAACAGCTTCATATTTCATATGAGGTCACGCTACCACACGAGTTTTCAACACACAAGGGGATCATAAGGGAAAAGAAAAGGGGACAGCCCGGCTCTGTCTCAACTCCATGATGTTCGGCGCATGTTCGCTAGCGCGACCGGGACGTATTCGTTACAAGTTGCAGGATGGAAACCAGCAAGTCGCCACGGATGGTGATGTGCATCGCCTGCCGTCTTGCCCGAAAGCTGCTGCCGGAGCACTCCTGCAAATTTTCCCGTCATGACTTCACTCTTGCGCAACTCTTTGCCTGCCTGGTCGTGCGCGAGTTCTTCGGCCTCAGCCACCGCAGGACTGAAGCGCTTTTGAATATTAGGGATATTAGGGACAGCCATCCATTTCTCGTTCCATTCCCGCGATCCAAGAAATCAGTGATGTCCCTCTTCTCTCTCTCTCTTCTCTTTCCTCCCTCTTCTTCTCTTCTCTTCTTTTCGTCATTACTGATTGAAACCACGGCCTCTGGCCGTGGACGCGTTTAGGCTCT
>CAZCKE010000168.1:4552-8379 GCA_964499005.1 uncultured Tepidisphaeraceae bacterium | reverse complement strand
TGTTTAGCAAAACTTGGTCCGTCAGGTGTAACCAATTTTCCATGGAATTGTTGGCCGGGGTCTGCTGCTGTTGGAGCGGAGCGGGCAGCGCCTTGTAAGCATTGTTGGAAAAATTCTGATTTTGATCGCCGCGCTGGGATTGATCGAGCCAGGGCTGGCTGGGGATGAATGTCCAGAAGATCCCGTTGTTGCTCGTATTGAGGAAATGCGCGACCAGAGTATTGGTCAGAGCGGGGTCGGACGTATTGACCAGCAGGACGACGGGAGCGGAATTGTTGGTGGCCGGCTGGGGAAGATCGTAGCCGGAGCCGAGCAGAACTCTGCGGACGGCGGGTAGATCGAGCTTGCCGGATTTATCGAGAGAGTCGGGAGAGACTGAGCCGAAGCGTCCTGCGCCGCCGAAGCCGCCTGCGCCACCGCCTCCACCAAACCCGCCTCCGCGTCTGCCGTGATCGTCCATGGCGCCACCAAGGACAGTGGGGCTCGCGCCCATGGCGCGATCGGAGGGTGGGGCTCCGGCGACGGGAGCCGATGCACCCGGAGCGGGGATAGGCGTATTCATAGCAAGGGCGCTATTGGAGCGGAGCTCTTCGTCTTTGGTCTGGACGTCGGCGGGTTTCATCGGAGTCACCTGGGTGACCACGGCGGGCCTGAAGGCGGGGCCGACGGTTTTGTAAACGATTAACCCAAGGGAGGTGCAGAGCAGAAGAATAGCGGCGACGGCCAGGACGCCGGGCCAGCGGCGGACTTGATGAGCCAGAGGGCCGGTGGCATCGGAGTCAGCATCGTCGAGGAGGATAAGCCGCTCGACCTGCCGGCGGAGCGATTCCCCGGTCTCGCTAGGAGCGGAGACGCGCGGCAGATCACGCACCAGATCGCGCGTGCGCATCAACTCCGCGATGAGTTTGCGATGCTGCGGATTCTGCTGGAGGTGCTTTTCAATCTCGGCGCGGCCGGTTTCATCCAGCTCGCCCTCGACGTAAGCACACAACATGGCTTCGATGTTTTCCATCACACGTTTTCAAATGCGGCGCTTTACTTGCGCCCGGAAAAATAATCGGCCAACTCGTCCCGCAGCGCCAATCGCGCGCGGAACAGGCGGCTTTTCAAAGTTCCCAGCGGAAGGCCCAGCACGTCGGCCATCTGCTGATAATCGAATCCCTCCACGTCGCGCATGACTAGAACAGCGCGATATTCGGCGTCGAGCCGGCCCAGCGCCGCAAGAACCATTTCGTGGCGCTCACGGCGTTCGGCCAATTCCGGAGGCGTCTGGCTCGCGTCAGCTACTTGCTCGGCGAGCCCGGAGGCCTGATGGCCCGCGCCATGGGTCGATCCATTGCTGCCCCCGGCCCCATCCAGCGAGAAGGTGCGTTGGCGCTGCCAGCGCCGCAAATGGTTGATCGCCAGATTCATCCCGATGCGGAAGAGCCAGGTGTACGGAGATGACTCGCCGCGAAAGCTGTCGATTTTTTCCAGCCCGCGAGTGAACGTTTCCTGGGTCAACTCTCGGGTTTCTTCAGGATCACTGACCATCCTCAGCAGGCCGTTGAATAATCGGTCCTGATAGGCGGCGACGATCTGCCCATAGGCGGCGCGGTCGCCGTCGCGCGCTTTGCGAAACAGAGCACTGGCGCGACCGGCCTCGGCATCGCCGCGAGCAGAAGCGCCATTGGGCGTATTCTCGGCCTCGAATTGCGCTCGACTCCAACTCGTCATCTGTTTGGATGAAGGAAGGTCAAAAAAGTTCCCTCGATGCCCCGGCCATCCATGGCCAGCCCGTGGACCAATAATGACAGCGGGGTGGGGTGGCGTCAACTGGAATGGCGAATTTGTGCCCGAGGCGGCGGGGATTTACCATCGCGCGGCATGGCAAGTGAAACGCTCGGGGAATTTCTGGATTTTTTGCAGAAGGAGGGGGAGTTGGCTCGCGTGTCAGCGCGGGTGAATCCCCGGCTGGAAATCGCGGGAATTTGCGACCGGGTATGCAAGACCCCGGCGCCCCACGGCCATCAGGAGACGGATCAGTCGGCCGCCGCGGCGCTGGGGGGCAAAGCTCTGCTGTTTGAGAACGTCGAGGGATCGGAGATTCCCGTTGCGATCAACACGTTTGGGTCGTACTGGCGGGTGTGCCAGGCTCTGGGGACGAACTCGCTAACGGCGCTGAGGGACCGGGTGGCGGCGCTGGTGAAGCCGGAGATTCCAACGACGCTGCTGGAGAAGATGAAGAAATTGCCGGACCTCTTAAAGCTGGGGACGTTTCCGCCGCGGACGGTGCGGAGCGGGATTTGCCAGCAGGTGGTGCTGGAGGGAGACGCGGCGGATTTGAATCGGCTGCCGCTCATTCAGTGCTGGCCGCTGGATGGGAATCTGCAGAGCGGACAGGTAATGGACGCGGCGGCAAGCAAGGCCGTCAAAGAAAAAGGATCGGGCCGGTACATCACGCTGGGGGGGATTTTCACGCGCGATCCGGAAACAGGAGACCGAAATATCGGCATGTATCGGGTGCAGCAGTTTGGCCCGCGCAAGTGCGCGATGCACTGGCACATGCATCACGATGGAGCGCGGCATTTTCGAAAATACAAGAAGCGCGGCCAGAAAATGCCGCTGGCAATCGTGCTGGGGGGATCGAGCGTGCTGCCATATGCGGCGACTGCCCCACTGCCGCCGGGGATTGAGGAACTGCTCTTCGCGGGATTTTTGCAGGGACATGGGATCGAATTGGTGGCCGCCAAGACGATTCCGCTGGAGGTGCCGGCCAATGCGGAGATTGTCATCGAGGGGTTTGTCGATCCCAGCGAGCAATTGATGGAGGGGCCGTTCGGCGATCACACGGGGTTTTACAGCCTGGCGGATTTTTATCCGGCATTTTACGTGACGGCGATCACGCACAAGAAGAATCCGATTTATCCGACGACGATCGTAGGCAAACCGCCGATGGAGGATTACTTCCTGGGCAAGGCGACGGAGCGGATTTTCCTGCCGCTGCTGCGGACGATCGTACCGGACATCCTGGATTACAGCCTGCCGATCAGCGGCGTCTTTCACAATTGCGCGTTCATCAAGATCCGCAAGGAATATCCGATGCAGGCCCGGCGGATCATGCACGCGATCTGGGGGGCCGGGCAGATGTCGTTCACGAAATTCATCATCATCGTGGACGAACACGTGGACGTGCACAACGAGCAGGACGTGCTGTTTCATCTGTTCGCCAACTGCGATCCTGAGCGGGACAGCGAAATCGTGCACGGGCCGGTGGACATTCTCGATCACGCCAGCCCGGAACTGGGAGCGGGGAGCAAGATCGGTTTCGACGCGACAGCGAAATGGCCCGCGGAGGGAAAGGTGAGGATGTGGCCCAAGGAACTGGAGATGGATGAGGGGACGAAAGAGTTGGTGAATAAGCGGTGGAAAGAATACGGTGTCTAGAAATTATAGAAAATCGCGAGTTTCGTGAAAGATCCGCTGTTTCGTCTCTCGGGGACTTTGGGGATATAATTTGCCGCGAAGAGACCAGGAGCCATTGTGGCAGAAACACTGATTCAATGTGATCCGCAAATCATGATGGGCAAGCCTGTTATTGCCGGCACACGCATCACGGTGGAATTGATCCTGGAGAAACTGGCCGCCGGAGAAACGATCCAGCAGATTCTTCAATCACACCCCCGTTTAACTGAAGCCGGTGTTCGAGCCGCGCTTATTTTTGCCGCTCAATCACTTCCTGGGTCGGCAGCGTGAATTTTCTCGTCGATGAAAGCGTTGACGGCCCCATTGTTGACGCATTGCGCGTGGTGGGGCACCAGATTCTGTATATTGCCGAGATTGAACCT
>CAZCKE010000168.1:0-4542 GCA_964499005.1 uncultured Tepidisphaeraceae bacterium | reverse complement strand
GACAGAAGACAAAGATTTTGGGGAGCTGGTTTATCGCGATGGGCGCGCCAATCATGGTGTTTTGCTCTTGCGGCTTGCGGGTTTATCCACCTCGTTGAAGATCCAGCAAGTTACGTCGGCTATTGACGCCCACCGGAGCGAATTGGAAGGTGCGTTTGCAGTGCTTTCAACCAGTGGGCTGAGAATCCGAAAAAAGTAAGTTACTGCGAGTCCGAAGATTTTTCGGTGGCGGGTTGATGGGACGGCGCAATCTCACCCATCAGCATTGGCGCCCAATCCTGTTTCGAGGGATTCGTTGAAGGCGCCGTTGTGATCTGACGCGACGGGAGCGGGAGCATGCCGACCATCGTGGGAGCCGTGGCTGGGGATTTCGCCGATACATGGGCAAAAGCGATCGCCGTGGCCGCGGCCGCAACGGCCAGACCCGCGGCGATCGCATGTTTGGCCCTGACGGGCGCGGCTGGAGCGTAATCCAGCGTCATCGGGGCCCCATTGGCCGAGGGCGCAAATGCCACGCACGTGCGGCCGGAGCGATTGGCCAGGAATTGCGCGGCCTCTTCGCTGGTCATCGCCGAGAGATTGTGCACGTGAAGACGGCATTGCGTGCAAAAACGCGTCTTGTCGTCGCCGATCAAATCCGACCAGGGGAGCCGACATGGCTTATCCAACTGAATCACGGGAAGATTGTTGCTGCGCTGCATATCCGGTTGGACAGCACAGCCAACGGAAAGTTTCCGCCGCTCAACTCAAATGCTGTCGGCCAACACGCGCTCGCGGAAAAGGGAGTGAAGCTTGCGGGTCACCGGGCCGCAATGGCCGGTGGATATCGTGGCCGTGTTCCAATGGGAAACCCAGGCGATTTCGCGGGTGGTGCTGGTGATGAACAGCTCGTGGGCCTCCCGGGCCTCTTTTTCGGTGAAGAGATGCTCTTCGCCTTTGAGGCCGATGGAGGGGGCCAGCTCCAGCAAGAGATCGCGCGTGACGCCGGGCAGGACTTTGGGGCCGACCGGATGGGTTAGAAGGCGCTGGCCGATGACGGCGAAGATGTTGCTGGAAGCGCATTCAGTGACGACGCCGTTGTTGACGAAGACGGCTTCGTCAAATCCGGAGGCGAGCGCCTGATTCTTGGCCAGGACGTTGGGGAGCAGCGCGATCGATTTGATCCAGCATTTTTGCCAGCGTTCATCCGGGAGGGGGAGAAGCTTCACGCCGGGCGCGGCGCCGGCCTCCTGGATGGGATCGAGGGGGCGAGCGTAGAAGAGGAGCGTGGGTTTGGTTTGCGGGAACGCATGATTGCGCGGCGCGGGGCCGCGGGTGAGCTGGAGATAAATCATGCCGTCGCTTAAGGAAACGCGGGCAAGGAGCTTGTGGATTTCGGCGGTGAGATCGTCGATCGACATCGGCGACTTTAATTGGATGCCGGCGGCGGATTTTTCCAGGCGGGCGAGATGACGGTCAAGCGTGAAGGGCTTGCCATCATAGATGCGGATGACCTCGTAGACGCCGTCGGCGAATTGGAAGCCGCGGTCCTCGACGCTGACGCGGGCGTCGGCCAGGGGAATGATTTCGCCGTTGAGCCAAATCCATTCGCTCATGGGGCCGTTCATCGTTTATCCCCGCGGAAATTGGGCATCAAGCTTGAGCCGGCCAATAGCAGCCACGCGACGATGCCGCCGACGGTGGCGAGTTTACCGGCCGTCCAGCTCATGGGGTCATAGGTAAATGTGACGCGGTTGGTTTGCTGGGGCACGTAGACGGCACGAAGGCAGCCGTCGGCGGGGAAAAGAGGCATCGTTTGTCCCAGTCCCAGTTGACCTTCGTTTCCGGCACGCACTTTCCAACCGGGATAAAAGCGGTCGGAGACGACGAGCCATCCCGAGCCGCCGCCGCTCAGGCCAATCTCGACCGTTTCGGGAGATCGGTGGGCATAACGCAACGTGGGAAGATTCGAAGCCCCAGAAAGCCGGATGAATCGACTGAGGTTGAACGCGCGGTCGGACTCGTTATCCGGCTGATAATCCGTCGGGCCCAGCAGGGCCACGGCGCGCGGATTGAGGGATTCGGGCTGATCCATGCGCTCGAGGACGGCGTGTTGGTCCGCCACATATTGAATGGAAGGAACCATCCAGGCGCGGGGGGCGTCGGCGGAAAGAGTGTCGAATGTTCCGTCCTGTTTGGTGGCCCAATATTTAACATTGAGCAGCGAAGCCAGGGAATCAGAAGGAAGCCGCTCGGGGTCGTGCGAATTGAGCCACCCTTCGCCAATCGAAGGAGCCAGCGCGGGTGCGCCGCGGACATCGTCGAAGCCCAGGGCGGCGCCACTGGCCGGCGCGAGGATGCCGGGCGGCGCGGAGAGACGTTCGTCGACGTGAGTGGCAAGAGCCGCCAATGGCGAATCGGCCGCGGGTTTCGGCAACGCGAGGTTGGACGAGGCGGGCATGAAAAGAGCGGCCGGGATGAGCAGCTCAAGGGCAGCAACGAGCAAAAGTACCCAGGCGGGAGCTTTTGATAAGGCCCAGTCTGGAACTCTCTTTGACGCGGAGACGAGCCAGGCAACGGCAAGAACCCCGGCGGCGATAAAGAGGCGTAGTCCACTGGCGATGGCGGCGGCACGGCCGGTATGGATGGCGATGGCGAGAATCAAGAGACAGACGCAGACGCCGCAGGCGGCGATCGATGCGGCGATGAGAGGTTTGCCGTGCGACGGGTCGGGGCTCGCGGGATCGGCCGTTTGATTCAAGCCATCGATACCAAGACCGGCAAGCATCGCAACGGAAAGCAGGAGGCCGAGAATCGCGCCGGGGCCGGTGATCGTATAGGAGAGCGAGGGCGCGAGATAGCTGAGAATTTCAACCAGCGCGACCCACGCAAAGAGCCAGATCAAGATGGCTGCGAGCCACAAACAGACGCGCGGATGATTCAAATGAGAAACGACCGCCCAGATGGCTAGAAATATGCCGAGGATTCCGATCAAGCCCGAAGAAAACCACGGCGCGTTGATGAGAAACATCACCAGGCGCGTCTGGGGCCAGTGAAATGCGGCGGATGAAGAGATATCGGGCAACGCGCGAAAGTATTCAACCAGCGGAAAAGTCTGCACAGCGGCGGCCAGGAACGCGACCGCGAGCGCCAGAAGAATTGCAAGGGAACCGAAGAGCACGGCCGAGGGGCCCGAGCCTTGATCGAAAATCAGCAAAGCAACCCAGATCGAAAATCCCAGGAGAACGAGAGAAACGATGGCCGAAGGATCGCCGCCGAGGAACATGAGGAATGCCGCGATTGAAAGAGCCGTGACGCGCGCCGGGGTGAGATGATCGATGAGGCTTTCCATGGCGAGAATTGTCCACGGCGCGATCGCGGCAACATTGGCGGCGGCATCGTGCGAGGCCTGAACGAAAATGCCCGAGAGCCCAAACGTCAGGGCGGTCAGGCAACGCCCGACGGCGGACATCTTATGCCTCCGCGCCAGGAACCAGGCGCCCAGCGCGGCGGCAAGGAGTTTGACCCAAGCGGCCAGAAGCCAGGAGAGTGTCGGCGGCAGTGCCAGATGAAAAAGCATGGTGGGAAAAAAGACGGCGGAGCGCCCGATCCCGATCAGGGGGATGCCCATCTGCGTGCGGGAATCCCAAAGTGGAGCGGCGCCATGCGAAAACCGGTCGAGCGCGATTTGTGTCCAGGCGATGGATTCGAAGGTTTCGCGAACACGCGGGTCGTTGGTGTTGGCGGCCGGGCTCGATGCCAAATCGAAGGGGGCAAAGACTCGATTTTTTCGCCAGCCCGAAACGGTGCAGAATGAGACGATCAGGAGCAGGATGATGATTTCCGCGGACTCCAGGCCAGAGCGAATAAGGGGATCGAAACGCCCTTGCTTACGTTCAGGAAAGTCAGCATCGATCGTCAAGACGTGCGTCACGAAAGCACATTATCCTCGACCCGATGGGGCTGCAACGGTTTTGCGGGGATTCGGAGGATTTGGCGATAGAGAATGCGCCACTGTTCAACTCGATCGGTGGAAAAACGGGAGTAGGTCGCGGCACGGACGGAATCAGAAAGCTCCGCCTGGAGCTTGGGATCATCGCGAAGCTCCAGAATTTTTTGGGCGAAGGCTTTGGGAGAAGCCGGAGAAACGGCCAGGGCGGCGCTGGCCGGGAAAAGTTGCGAGGCAATTCCTGCGCCACCGTGGATGATCGGCAAACCGGCCGCCATGCACTGGCAGAGGGGTAGCGCGGCGGGAAAGTCGCTCGAGGGAATCAGGGCGGCGCTGGCAACCGTGGGAAGAATTTCAAAGTCGATGGAATGGCCGAGGCGTTTTTCGGCAACGATCAGGAGTTTGGGTTGCCCCAATCGGCCGGCGAGACGCTCAAGGGAAGAGGTCAGGCTTCCACGGCCCCAGATCAACAGGCGAAAACGCGGGTCCAGAACATGGAGAATGGAAGTAGTCCAGACGGCGATGTAGTGCGCAGCGCCCAATGCGGATTCGCGGGGCGCGAGGATGATGAAATCGAGATCGTCCAGCCCCGGCGCGCGGCGAAGGGCGGGATA
>CAZCKE010000167.1:0-8405 GCA_964499005.1 uncultured Tepidisphaeraceae bacterium | reverse complement strand
AGCAGTTCAGCCGCAGCGAAAAGGTTTTATCCAGCATCCGGCGCAGAAGCAGAAGAATCGCCGGCAGGCAGCAAATCAGGTCGATCGCCACCGACTCCGCCGGACCGGGGCCGCGCGCGTAGGGCTTGACGCCGGGCGTTACTTCGAACGGATTGCGGAGGATTTCCATCAGCGTGCATCGCGCCACGGCGGCGGCGATCGCGATGAGGAACGCGAGCCGCGTGAGTACCGCCGCGTGCGACGAGGAAGAGGCCGGCTTGGACGTTTTGAAGGTCATGGAAAAATGAAACTCTGGACCCATTCATCAGTCGTCAATTTTTACCGGCAGCGGATGTTGTTCGAGCAAAGCCACCATGCACAAAATTAAAATAGTTTGCAAAAGAATGAGCAGCGCGAAATACCCGCGCACATAGGGAAGGAGAATGGCCCCGATGCTCGTGGCGGCGGTGACGAGATAAATACACAGGACGGCGGTGCGGCGCGACATCCCTCGCGCGACCAGTCGATGGCTGAAGTGATTGGTGTCTCCGACGAACGGGCTTTTGCCTCGCATGATGCGGATCGTGCAAACCACCACCAGATCGTACAGCGGCAGCGCGAGAATGATGATGGGAGAGAAGATAGCGTACCAATCATTTTCCAGCGCGACCCCGGGAGGAAGGTAGAGCGCACGAACCGTCAGGATGCCCAGGACCAGGCCGATCAGAAGGCTGCCGCTGTCCCCCATGAAAATCTTGGCGGGCGGAAAATTGTGCCAGAGGAATCCGAGCATCGCCCCCAGCAGAAGCGCTAGGGCGGCGGCGACGAACCATTGCCCGATGGAGAGCGTGACCACCAGGAAAGCCGTCGCGCAGACGCACGCGACCCCGGACGAGAGGCCATCCATGTTGTCCAGAAAATTGAAGGCGTTGGTGATGGCGGCAATCCAGAGAATCGTCGCGAGGGTGGAGACGAGTTTTCCCATCGGCATCGCACGGTCGAGAAATTGGAGAATGCGAAAGTCCGTGAAGATTACCAGCAGGGCGATGATTGAAAGTTGCACGGTCAGCTTGAGATAAGGGCCCAATGCTTTGCGGTCGTCCCAGAGCCCCAGGGCGTGAATCGCCGCGGCGGCGAGAAGCATGGAGAGAGCCAGAGGCGTCTGCTGGCGAGCGCCGGACCAATAAGCGGCCAGGTGATCGCGGACGGGGCCCAGCGATGGCATCGATTGCAGAAATTGCGGGGGATCGGAAAAGTGAACGACGATGAGGCCGACGATGATCGGGAGGGTGAGCCCCCAGAAAATGCCAATGCCGCCGCCCAGCGGTTTGGGGTTGGCGTGGATTTTCCGGCCGCCCGGCTTATCGACGAAACCAATTCGAGGGGAAACAGAGCGCATCAGGCGCGTGACGATCCAGGCGATGATGAAGCTTGCGGCGGCGAGGCAAAGAATCAGCGGTCTCATGCGAGAACCGCAAAGATATTCGGAGGTGAATGGATTTTCGACTTTTGGGCGCTATGGGGCGAACAAAGCGAGGGGGCGGAGGCGCGGCCGGATTCTTCATGGGATTCGCTGACGGAGGAATTTAATGCGGTCATGGATATCCTGTAACTGGCGATTGAGAACCCGTTTATCTTCAGCGCTGTGAGCGTGTTCGATGCTGCGGCGCATCTGCCGGCCCTCGAGTTCGAGCCGCTCGATTTCCGCGATGATGTCCGCCTCAGGATTGTAAACCGCGCTCATGGCACATCCTCCGAACTTGAGATGCTGATTTTAAATCGGCAGATACGCCTCGGCAAATGGGATTGCAAAAATATTCAATTAAATTGCAACCGGTTCAAGGATCATTCGATTAATCTTGATAATTCGAGCGGGGATTCCGACGGCGGTGGCTCCATCCGGTACGTCTTCGATAACGACGGCTCCGGCGCCGACAATCGATTTTGACCCTATCTGCATGCACTGAATGATCTTACAGCCCAAGCCGATGAAGGCCTCTTCCCCGATTCGGACGCGGCCGGCCAAGGCAGCGGTGGGGCAGACGTGACAAACTTCCCCAATTTCACATTCATGACCGATCACAGCGCCGGAATTGATGATGGCACTGTCGGCGACCTGGGTGTCGGTGCCGATAATCGCTCCGGCGGCGACGACCACATTTTTGCCGAGGATGGCAGTGGGGGAAACGATGCTGCGCGGATGAATCGCATTGACCAATTCAAATCCGTCATCCAGTAGTTTTCGCGCGTAACTTTTGCGAGTCGAATTGTCGCCGATCGAGATGATCGCGCCTTTGATTTTTTGGGAACGAAGCTTGGCCAGGAGATTGGCCTGGCCCAGAACGGGAATTCCGCCAACAGATTTACCGGTGAGCTGGGGATCCGCGTCGATGAAACCGATGGGATTGTGAATACCCGCGGAACGGATGATGTCCAGGACGACACGGCCGTGCCCGCCGGCTCCGATTAATACGATGTCCATGAAGGCGTTATCGGACGGATCGCGAGCCGAGGGACAGGGAAACTTGCTTGGATGTTTCTGGTTCCTCGTGCTCTGCTTTTGAGCCAGGAACCAGGAAAGAAACCAGGAACAAATCACAATAAGCCCAACAAACCCCTAGCGGCTCCCAAATGCCCCGCTATAATCCCGGCCAACGATCCGGTGAGGATGCCGGACAAATCAACGCTTACCGCAGGAGGACGCCATGGCGGACACTTCGCAGGATTTCCAGACGATTATCGGACCGGACGCCAACTTCAAGGGTGAACTGTCGTTCGACAAGGGGATGCGAATTCACGGCAGACTGGAAGGAAAGATCACGACGGCCGGGCGCGTCCACGTCGCCAAGGAAGCCAAGCTTCAGGCGGACGTCGAGGCGGGTTCGATCCTGCTCGAAGGGGATATTCACGGAAACCTTCTGGCGTCGGATCGCATCGAGCTGAAGACCTCCGCTCGTTACGAGGGCGACCTCCGGGCCAACAAGCTGGTCGTCGAGGAAGGCGCCGTTTTCTCGGGTCACGTCAGTGTCGGCCCGGAAGCCGTCAAGGCGTCGGGCACCACAGGCAAGCCGCAGGTCCAGGTGTCGGTCGCGCGGCCGATGCCGGCGACGAGTGGTCAACCTCAAGTGGCTCGAGCGGGCTGAGCGTTAAGCGGCGAAAGTAATCCTGCGGGCGTTGATTTGCCGATTGAGGCTCCATGCCGCTGCCGCTTGAGCCCATGTCGAATCTCCAGGGGTCAGACGATGGAATTAACATCGTCTGTCTCCACTGTCACCAGACCCAACAGGCGGCGCGGCGGGCGATGTCGATCGTCTGCAAGTTCTGCCACAAGTCACTCAAGCTCGAAGACCTCCCCATCAAGGACTATCAGGCCCGCCGCAGCATCGAAACGGTCGGCGTCGTGACGGTCGAAAAGAAAGGGCAGATCGTTTCAGATCGAGTCCTGTGCGGCGGTATGGTCGTTCGGGGGAAGGTAAAAGGAAACGTAAAGAGCCAGGGCCCGGTGCTGGTGGGGCCTGAAGCGGAAATCCGGGGGGATATCGAGGCCCCGACCCTGGCGGTGGGGCCCGGAGCGATTCTCGAGGGGCAGTACAGCATCGGCTATCCGCAATTGCCGCCACGGAAATAAGCCGGCGCCAGGCCATGGCGCTATCGAAGCCATATCGAGGGGGGAATTGACCCCGCGAATTCAGGCCAAATAAGTCTATTCATTTCCAACTCTTATGCGCATGATGGGATGCCGTCCTACAATGGGCGGCCGGCGGGCCAATGCCCATTTTGGGAAAATCCGCGCGGGCGGACGGGTTGAGATTCGTCTGGAAAGCTTCTCGCCGTTGCGTATCTTCGAAATCGCGAAATGAGCGACAAGCTGAACTTCAGTCGTATCGAGCCTAACGTTGTTCGCAGTGAAATCGCTGATAGACGACAGCAGCGCTCGCTTCGACGGACGACTGTGACAGCCCAATAAAGGATATTGCACCATGGGAGTAAAGTATCAGCGTGCGTGCGTCTGGACCGGAATTGTGGCGGCAGCCGGGCTGGTTTCGGCGTGCAAAGTGGGCCCGGATTATCACAAGCCCGACGTTCCGCTCCCCGCGCAATTTAGCGAAGCCAAATCTTCGACACGCCCCACAACGCGCAGCGCGACGCAGCCGATCGCGGCGGATGAGCAGTCGGATGATTATCGCCGCTGGTGGACCACGCTGAACGATCCGGAGCTCGATTCCCTGATCGAACGGGCCGTGCAGGGAAATCTGGATCTGGCGGCCGCCGAGGCGCGAATCCGCGAGGCGCGGTCGCAGCGCAGCGTGACGGCGTCGGGTTTGTGGCCGCAGGTCGACGCGAACGGTTCGTTTACGCGATCGAAATTAAGCGCCAACGCCGTCCCAGGCGCAGGTGGACAGCGAGGTGGGTTCATTCCTGGCGTGGCGACGAACCTCTGGCAAGCCGGCCTTGACGCAACCTGGGAGATCGACGTTTTCGGCGGAACCCGGCGGGGCATCGAAGCCGGAGATTATGCGATTGCGGCCGCCTACGAGGATCGCCGGGATGTCATGGTCACGTTGATGGCCGAAGTCGCGGTCGATTACATCAACCTTCGCAGCGATCAGCGAGAGCTGGCGATCGCCCAGACGAATCTGGCGAGCCAGCAGCAGACCTTGGCCTTGACTCGCAGCAAGGCCGAAGGCGGAGTGATTCCTTATCTGGACGTGGCCCAGCAGGAGGCCCAGGTCGCCACGACGGCTTCGACGATCCCGACGCTGGAGGCGTCGATTCGCCAGGACATTCATCACCTTTCAACTCTGCTGGGGCTCTACCCCGGTGCATTGAAAGCCGAATTAAGCGAGCCGGGAAAAATTCCTCAGGGGCCCTCGAACGTGCCGCCGGGATTGCCCAGCGATCTGGTCCGCCGCAGGCCGGATGTGCGCCGCGCCGAGTGGCAACTCGCTCAGGCAACGGCGCAGATCGGCGTGGCAACGGCTGATTTGTTTCCCAAGTTCTCCGTCACCGGAGCCCTCGGTACCGAAGGCACGAAATTCAAGCAGCTCTTCGATTATTCCAGCCGCTTTTATGAGATTGCCCCCGGCGTGACGTGGGACATCTTCGACGCCGGTAAAGTCCGATCCAATATCGCCGTGCAAAATGCCCGCCAGGCCGAATCTCTCGCCGCCTATCGCAAGGCGGTGCTCCAGAGCTTGCAGGACGTGGACGATGCCCTGGTCGCGTACAACCGCGAGCAGCAGCGGCTCCAATATCTGCGCGAAGCCGTTGATGCCAACCAGCGATCCGTGGATTTGTCGACCGAGCTGTTTGAAAAGGGAAATACCGATTTTCTCTCCGTGCTGGATGCTCAGCGAAGTCTATTCGCGGCGCAGAACGCCATGGTTCGAAGTGAGCAGGCCGTCACGTCCGACCTGATCGCCCTCTACAAAGCCCTGGGTGGAGGATGGGATCTCGATCAGGAGCAATCCCAATCGAAATGACCGGAAGAGATCACGAGCCCGAGGGCTGGGTCGCCGGAGATTCGGGCAGCAAGGGGTTGGTGATGCGGACGCCGTCGTCCGTGATGGTATAGGCCAATCCGGTGACGCCGCAAATGCTTTCCAGGATTTGGTGGATCGAGGCATCGTCCACCGTGAGCTGAATCACGCGGAATTTCGCGGGGATTTTCTGAAAAGCCGCCGGTTGAATCTGAAAGGGAACCCCGCTGTCGCGCTGGAGTTCCAGCAGCACATCGCCGACATCGTCGCCGTTGAAGCGGGTGGTCATCCGCTTGGCCAGCCGCATCCGGATCTCATCGGTCTTTTTCAAAACGACCAGGTTCTTCCCCCACGGATACCATGTCGCGCGGGTCTGAATCGAGATTTCTTCCATCGCGTCCAGCAGACTCGCGTTGCGGGAGACGTTGACCGTGGTCAAATCGCCCGGATCAAACGCCCGATTCTCAATCGCGTAGGGGGAATTCAGCAGCTTGGAATCAATCGAGGCCAGCAGGGCGGCGGCGGTCGTGTGCAGCTGCGCCGGGGAGAGCGGCGTCCGCGCCAGCAAATCCAGCGCGTTTAATTCATCCAGCGTGCATCGCCGCGCCAGCCGCCGCAGTGCCGGCAGCGGCCGCAGCAGGATCGCTTCGCTCTGAAGATCAAATCTCAACCCCAGCTTCTGGCAAACAGCCGCCAACGCCTGGCGGAGCGTTTGATGCTCGAAGCGGGTGGTGATGGTGGTCTGATCTCCCCAGGGCAGAAGATCGTAAGCCGCATCGCTGACTTCGATCCGTACTCCGGTCATGTCGCCCAGCGACTGAATCAGTTGGGGGAGAGTTCCATTGAATTCAAACGGCTTATCCGAAAGCGGCTTGTCCAACGCCTGCCCAATGAGAGCCGACATCTGCTGGGCGATCAGGCCGGCGGGCATGGCCGGCAAAAGCAGAACGAGAAATAAGAAGGGGAGGAGCCTTCGCATCACTGAGTATTGGAAGGAGGGCCATTGAGGCCGGGATCGCCGGCGATGTAGACGCGGGACGGATGAAGCGTGACGGCGTCGCCATAGAACGCGGCGGCGCGGACGGCATTTTGCGCGGGCGGGCCGATCGTGACATCCGCGACAGGATTTGTCGCGGCGCCATGAGTTTGCGAAGTCATCACATCCACCGTCGCGACCTGCTCAGGCGAAGTTTGAGGAATCACGGCGATATTCGTCGGAGCGGCTTGATGCTGGTGGATCATGAATGTGCCAAACGCGATCAACGCCAGCGCGGCCACCGCGACGGCAGCCCACCGCGCCGAGAAAATCCTGTAGCTCTGAACCGGCTCACCCAGCCGATCCAGAGCCGATGAAATATGGTTCGCGAACGCATCCCAGCGGACGGCCGGCACGGCGGCATTCCGCTTCATCGCCGCATCGAGCTTGCGATAGGACTCGAGCATCTCGCGCGCGGCTGGATCTTGCGCCAGCCGCTGTTCCAAAGCGGCGCGCTCCTGTTCGGCCAATTCGCCGTCCAGATATTGCGTGATCAGAAATTCAAAGTCCTGCTCAGCCATGATCTCTCGTCGCGATCTCTTCTCGTTGCACCTAGGAACTCAAATATAGTCTCTCAACATCTCCTTCAGCTTCTTTCGTCCCTGAAAGACATGCCATTTTACCGCCTCGACGCTGCATTGGAGGCTTTCGGCGATTTGCTTCTGCGGCATTTGCTCGATCGTGAACATGATAATCGCCAGCCGCTGTTTTTCCGGCAATCGCTTCAGCGCCTCCAGCAATTGCCGGCCCATCTCCGAGCTCTGGAGTTGATGGGCCGGGTCGATGCCGATCGCCGCCGCTTCGTTCCCCGTGCCACTCGCCTCAGCGGGCCCCAGCAGATCGTCCAGCGGCAGCGAGCTTCGCGTCTTGCGGCTCCGCCGGAAGTTTAGCGACAGGTTCGAGACGATCCGCATGAACCAGCCGGCAAACGCCTCGGGCTTTTTCAGCGTCGCCAGGCCGGAAAAGGCCTTGAGAAAGGCGTCCTGCGTCACCTCCAGGGCATCGTGGCTGCTCCCCAGGAGGCGGTAGGAAACGGCGACAGCCTGGCGCTGGTATTTGCGGACTAGCTCATCAAACGCCGGCCGATCCCCGCCCAGCGTCCGCTCGACCAGTTCGCCATCGCTAGGCCCCGAGTCCATAATGAGCGACACCTCAGAATGGGCAAGGTTAGAGGTTTCCCGGCCGTTTGGAATCAAGAAACATGAGATTTAACCGGATCGCAGGCCGCTTTAACCCAAGCATAGACCAAAAGATGCGGGCGATCTCCGTTTTTGCACGATTTTCCCGCCACCTCTTTCTCCTCCCCCCGGCATGCCAGGGAGAGGGGGAAAATGCGGTCAGCCGCCGAGCAGTTCCCGGCAATAGTGTCCGATAATCTCCGCGATTTTTTGCGGCCCGGCGGAGGCGTTTTCGGTCATCCGTTTGACGATCGCGCTGCCGACGATGGCCCCATCGGCGATGCCGGCCAGTGCCGCCAAATGGGCCGGTTTGGAGATGCCGAAGCCGACGCAGACCGGCCGGTCGGTCAGGCCCTTGAGTTGGCGGATATTGGAGGCCAGGTCTGCCGGCAGCTCGTCGCGAGCGCCGGTGATTCCCGAGACGGCCAGGTAATAGACGAAGCCGGTGCAGAGGCTTGCGATTTCCCGCCGCCGCTGGGCTGCCGTGGTGGGGGCGATCAGCAGAACGGTGTCGAGGCCGGCTTGGCCGACCAGGCGGCAGGTCTCCTGCGCCTGGGGCGGAGGAAGGTCGGGAATGATCATGCTGGAGAAACCGGCCGAGCGCGCCTCGGCGAAGAATTTGGCCGGGCCGTAGCGGAAGACGATGCCTTAGCTCCCCATCGCCAAAAGCGGACCGGAGATTTCGCCGGAGACCTTCTTCCGAGGCGCGAAAAGGTCCGGCAATCTTGGGGT
>CAZCKE010000166.1:0-8448 GCA_964499005.1 uncultured Tepidisphaeraceae bacterium | reverse complement strand
CGGCATCTTCTCCGCGTGCGGCCGTAAACCCACCAGCTCCAGCTTGATCTTCACCATGATTTCAATCGTCTCTTCCGGCAGGCTCGTATGCTCGCGAAGCGGGAGAGCAACGTTTTCTGCCACCGTCATCGAGTTGAACAGCGCCCCGCTCTGAAACAGCACGCCCACCATTTTCCGATATTCATCGAGATCTTCTTCCGACATTTTTCGCAGGCTCTTGCCGAAGACGATGATGTCCCCTCCATCGGGAATCGCATTGCCGATCATCATTCGCAGCATCGTCGACTTGCCCGATCCTGAACCTCCCATGATGACCAGCGTCTCGCCTTTAAAAACGTCCAGGCGGATCGCATCGAGAATCGTGCGCCCGTCGTAAATCTTGGTCGCGTCCATCACCTGAATGATCGCTTCAGCCATCTTTTACCACCCCAGATAGTAAAAGACGGAGGTAAAGATCAGGTCGACGGTGATCAGGAAAACGATCGTCAGCACCACGGTGCGCGTCGTCGCCCTGCCGACGCCCTGCGCGCCGCCCGTCACGCCCAACCCCAATCGGCACGCCAGCGCGCTGATGAGCAGCCCAAACACTCCTGCCTTGATCAGCCCCGTGATGAAATCCTTCAGCTTCAGCGCGTCAAACGTATGATGCACGTACATCGTCGGGCTGATTCCGACGAAGAAATCCGCCGTAAAAAGCCCCCCGATGGCCCCGGCAAAATCCCCCACGACGCTGATGCACACCATCATGATGGTGGTCGCCAGCATCCGCGGCACGACGAGAAACCGGATCGGCTCAATCGCATGGGCCTCCAGCGCTTCAATCTCCTCCGAAACCACCATCGTCCCCAGCTCGGCCGCGATCGACGCGCCCGCGAATCCCGTCAGCACGATCGCCGAAACCAGCGGCCCCAGTTCCCGCCCGACCGCAATCGCAATGATGTCCGCGACTTTATCCTGTGCCCCGTAATCATGAAGGATCGGCGCCATCTGAAGCGCCAGAATCGCTCCGATGCAAAACAACACCAGGCAAACAATCGGAATGCTGCGAACCCCTACTCGATCCATCTGCGCCCACAGATTCGACCACCCCAAGCGCCTCCCCTGTTTGTTGATCAGTGAACGGGGCAAGCCGCGAATCGCATCCCCGACCAGATACGTCAGATCGCCCAGAAACCGGAAAAACTCGGCCGTCACGTCGTACAACACCACGATCGGGCGCAACACCGTGTTCATCTGCGGCAATCCTTTACCTGCGCCAAAAAACGGTCACTTCTTCAGCGCGTCTTCCTCATTGGCGGCGATGGGAAACAGCGTATCCAGGCGGGCGATTTCCAACAGCCCTCTCACGCGCGGCTGAAGCTCCAGGAGCACGATCCGCCCCCCCGTGCGGCGCAGCTTCTGCAATGCCTCTACCAGCACCGCGATCGCGCTGCTGTCCATGTACGAAACCTGCCCCAGGCTCAGCATCAGACGCTTGGGCTGATACTGCTCCAGAACTGACAACAATGCCGACCGCACGTCAGGGCTGTTGTGCAAATCGATCTCCCCGCGCAATTCCAGCAATACTCCGTCCCCCACCACGCGCGGCTCGGAAACCATCTCGTTGATCCACTTGATATCTGCCATATCGGTTCCAATTCATACCGGAAAAGCCGCACATCCGCAGCGGATAATTCACTTCCTCTTGATCATAGTCAAACGCATTCCATCTGGCAGCTTTTCCCACTTCACATCGTCCATCAATTTTCGCATGCACATCAGCCCCAGCCCCCCGGGCGTTAGATTCGCGGGATCGGGCTCTTTCAAATGGTCCGATGGGTCAAACGGCTTGGCCCAGTCCCGAAGCGTGATTCGCAACTCTATTCCCCCAAATTCCGACACCACCTCGATCGGCTTATCCGTCGCCCCACCGTATCCGTGACGGATGATATTGGCCAGCGCCTCATTGATCACCAGCCCGATATTGTCGCACACTTCTGCCGGCATCCCCGCGTGCGCCGCGAATTTCTCGATCTCTTTGCGCACATGCCGCAAATTCGCCGGATCGCTCGTAATCTTCAGCTCCAGCCGGCGCGGCGCCTCGCCGACGCCGCCCGCCGATCGGCCCCTCACATCCCGCGTTGATTTTTGCCGGTTTCCACTCATATGGGGCCGCTCGCTGCCCGTGCGCTTACTCGTATCCGTTCGCTGGGTCTTCACTGAATCGGATTGGCCTTTAACCACTGTTGCCATCGTTGAATTGCCGGCTGCCTTTCCTGCGAGTCGTCGTAATAACGATAATCAAACGTCTGCCCGGTGATGCTCGTCAACGCCGTGATCGCCGCGAACCGGATCGCCGAATCATTGTCGTCTAGATACACAATCAGCCGCGGGATTGCCTTGCGATCTTTTTGCGTTCCCGCATCCTTGATCGCCGGGATCGCGCTGGGCGCACTGTCGCTCGTCAGCGACTTGGGATCCGGCGAAAAGCAGCCGCCGGACAATCCCGCCACGGCCAACACGAATATCCCAGCCTTCCAGTTCATTCGCTCCCGCTTCGCGGCATCATCTCCGCTGAACCAGCGGCAATCCCGCGCACCGGCGTCTCGTCGGCAAGTATCGTCGCAATTTTCACAAATCCTAGAAAAATCGGACCTTCTGAACGTTTTCAGGTTATCGCCCGCTTCGTTTTGGCCACCTCAATATCTGCTTGCCGCGTCGGCTCGGGAATCCGATACCTCCTCACACAAGCCATCGCCAACTCCACGGAAGATTCCAAATCCACCCGATGCCCGATGCTGATAAAAATCGGCTTAACCCCCTCTCGAGTGCGCAAAACCACTCCTATCTGCTCCTCTCGATCCATCAATGGCGCAGTTGAGCCCGTCGCCTGCCGTGGCTCCTGAAACGTTCCGATCAACCGGCTCTTGGCCATCCCCACCCCCGGCCGATCCAGAACGACCGATAAATGCGCCGCCAATCCACACCGCCGGGGGTGCGCAATCCCCTGCCCATCAAAACAGATCACTCCCCACTCGTGTTTGAGCTTCCCAATCGCATCCAAAACCGCCGGCCCCTCGCGAAAGCTCAAAAAGGTCGGAATGTAGGGAAACTCCACCGGCCGCCGCGCATGCACGACCTCGATAATTTTCTTCTCAATTCGATCGTAAACCACCGCCGTCGCCAGCACCGTCTGACGATCCGCCGAAAACGCTGCATCCGCTCCCGCGACAAATCTCGGCAATGGTTTCAGCGGCTTCACAATCAGCCGCTTGCGCAAATCTAATTGCGTCTGTTTCCACTGTTCCACAAGCGCCGACCACCCGGGATCTCCTTTACTCATCCGATATGAAGCTTTTCCTTTCGCCACTATGACATCCACCCACAACAAGTCTCACTCCGACGGCCGTGTCCTCGACTGTATCCCCGGGTCTCGCATCTCATCCGCTCCCGCCTGTCGTCCCGCCACCTTCAGCTCCACATCCCGGAATTCCACCAACCCTGGCTTCAGATACGCATACAAATCCACCTTCAAAAACTCCACTGGCGCATCCACATTTTGTGGATTCATATCACACTCCACCGTCACCCAACCCCCGCTCGTCGCCCCGCTCGGCGAAACTTGCCGCCGATAGACCTCGCGCAGTTCCGGCTTCCCCGCCAAATCCTTCCCGTGCGTGTATCCCTTCACAAACACGTGCAGCACCGGCCCATCGCTCTTGTACTTGAAAGCAATCCGATATTTCACCCCCGCCTTGATCGCGATCGCATCCGACAAGCAGCCTAGCCCATTATTTTCCGCCGCCGTTTGCGATAATTTCATCGCCAGAGTGTTCGGCTCCTCCGCCTGCCGATCAATTACCGCCTGATCCTCCCCCGGCAACTGGGCCGAAAACTTCACCGGCTCGATCCGCGACTGATAGATCAACTGCCAATGCCCCTCCGTTGTGAAATCCCCATCCACCACCAGATTCGGATTCTTTTCCCACAGCGCATCCGACTGCGCATCATGATGCACGGCCTCCTCATCCGGATGCTCAAAATCCTTCACGCCCGGCAGCGTCTTGAGAATCTCCTCGACGATAAACCGCACATCCGTCTGTTCGTGGATATCCTTCTCAACCGCTCGCGGAATTCCTGATTCTTGCCTCAAATCCCAAATCTTTAGCCGCAAATGGCCCAGCATCCCTTCGCGCGTATTCAAATCCCCCCAGATCAAAATCACCGGCTTTTCCTGGGCTGCCAGTGGTTTGATTACATTCGCTCCGGTATCAAACGTGATGGGCGATTTCGCGTCTTCCGCATCATCGTCCATCGTCGGGCCATCGATCGCCTCATAGGCTCCATCGCGATCCAGCTTCATCCGCATTGAGAATCCGACCCGAGTCCGCAGATCCGCATCGGCTGTCCCGGTGAGGGGGAAAATCGCGACCTTGGGCTTTTCCGCCGGGCTCGCATCCTCGGCTCTTGCCGGAGTGGACCAAGCTGCCGATAGCAAAATCGCTATCGCCGACAAACAAAATCTGCTACTGGACTGCATGAGGTCTCCCATAGGAGTCTACCTTGAAATGGCGGTGATCGCCCAAACCCACGGATGTTATCCATGGGCTTTTTGGATGTTGTGCTGTGCGCAAATAGCATTTTGAGTCGTTTGCTCTTAGTCCTTGCCGACTGGTCACTTGTGGCAAGCGGATTTTGGTGCGCGCACAGCTCTGCGCGAATGGAAATGGTTGTTTTCACTGGATTTATCGAGGGTTTTCGCGGTCCTGGAACGGAAAAATGCACTTGGTCGCGCGCCAAACGAAATTAGATTGGCCGAATTTCGCCGCGCAAGGGATGGCTTGGCATGAGGTTATAAAAATTCTGCAAAAACCTTCACTTCCTGTCCCATATAAGGGGGAGATGCGTGGGAAGAGAGTGGTTGGTGATTAGTGGCTGGTGGTTAGCGTGAAGAGGGGATTGAGGAGGAGTGAATTTGTTTTATGGGGAGAAAATATTTTTGGGATGGGCAGGGGATGCAAGGCAGCGGGCGGTTTGGCGGCGGTTGAGGAGGGGTCTGGAGGCACGCGGGAGCACGAATTTGTTCGGGTCCGAATTAAAGGTCCGCGTTATCTTTATTTTCTCCTCGTCAACCGAACAATTCGCCAAGAGCTTGGTAATTACTCAGCGTCAGGTTGCTGCTTGGGCAAACGCCGTCGAGGAGGAGGCGGTTTTTTCGCTTCGACTGCGCGTTTCCGTTCGAGAGTGCTCCTTAACAAATGCTCCAGCATCCGTGGAAAGTCCATGAATAGCATATGCGATTCTTTATCACCAATGCCCTGCAACCATGGCCCATCAATCATCCTCGACGAAAATCGTCGAAGGCGTGGTATCTCACGCTCAATGCAATCGGCATCTCCAGATTTCACAGCTCGATATACTTCCATCGCCAGTTCATAAAGCCACGGCGCATCATCTCGCATCAAACTAGCCGCCATTAGAATGCCCATTGGATCATCCAATTCAGTAGACATATGAATCAAAGTTTCGAGCATGCGTGGATGAAACATGTGTGTCCTGCGCCGTCGAAAAGGGTTCCCTTCCTCAGAAAGCCGCTCGGCTACACGGGAAGGTAGCGACTTCATTTCTTCGACAAGCTTTGCCACAGCAGACTCTTCCGCACCATCACTCGGTATTTTTTTCCCGCCGACGGCTGCTGTGGATTTGAGAATTGAAGCTTCCGTTGCCTTGAAGGCTAACACTTGGGCCTTCACAACATCCGCATCCAGTTCTAGGTTTGAAACTCGACGCGCCAATTGGTTTACGAGCTTTGTGAGGTCATCCTCACTGTCGTCCATATTTTGGAACTGATAAAAGGGGCCTGTTGTAACGCGGTTCAACGGTACCCCAAGAGCAACGCCGATTACGGGAGTGCCTAACTTGCCTTTTGCGACACCCGCCTCAAAAAGAATCCAAGGACGGTCAAGGCTACGTTCGGTGAATAGGCAGACAACGTCGGAAGTTGACTGGAGTTTCGCCATAAGCCGCTTGTACCATTCGTCTCCAAAATCGATCCCATCGTTGCCCTTTTTATCCGATGATCTAAAGGTCTTGATCATTCCTGCAGAAACACTCTTAAGCAGTTTTCCAAAAGCCTCCGCTAATTCGGCGTCGCGCGAATCGTGACTGATGAAAACGAGCGGATTGGTTGCGGCGAGCGCGTCTGTTTCCGACGAAGATTTCGAATTTTCTTGGTCAGCCATGGGGCAAATTGTAGCCCAATTAGCCCTTCTCCCACAAACCGGCTCTGTTTCATGGATCGACTGGCTAAATACTGGTGATTCTTTGCATCTTCCTGGGTGTCCTGAACCATTCGCGGTTTCTATATCTGCGCTCAGCAACTCTTCTAAACAACCCCGAGAAATCCAAAAACATTTACCGTACAATGCCTTGTTTGGACTCCCGGCCAAATTCCGGGATCAACGACCCAATGGCCTCCAAATCCATCCGAATCAAAGGCGCCCGCGAACACAACCTTAAAAGCATCGACGTGGACATTCCGCGCGATCAACTGGTTGTCGTCACCGGCCTCAGCGGCTCGGGGAAATCGACGCTGGCTTTTGACACGGTTTATGCCGAGGGGCAGCGGAAATATGTGGAATCGCTCTCGGCCTATGCCCGGCAGTTTCTGGAGCAGCTTCAGAAGCCGGACATTGACGAGATCGAGGGGCTTCCGCCGACGATTGCCATCGAGCAGCGGTCGGCTTCGAGCAATCCGCGGAGCACGGTGGCGACGACGACGGAGATTTATGATTATTTGCGCGTGCTGTTTGCCCGGGCGGGGACGCCGCACTGCTGGATTTGCGGGCGGGTGATCGCCAGCCAGTCGCCGACGCAGATCGTGGATGCGGTGATGAAATACCCGGCGGGGTCGCGGATCATGATCCTCTCGCCGCTGATCCGGGGGCAGAAGGGGGAACACAAGGACACTTTCTCCGCCATCCACAAACAAGGGTTTGTCCGCGCCCGCGTGGACGGGGAGATCATCGAACTGTCGGGCAAAGAGGCCCCGGAACTGGCCAAGACCAAGGCGCACACGATCGAGGCGATCGTGGACCGGATTGTGCTCAAACCGGAGATTCGTTCGCGCATCGCCGACAGCGTTGAAACCGCCCTGAAGCTCTCGCAGGGCTTGGTGATTGTCACCTCCCAGCGCGACGGCTCCAGCCAGTGGAGCGACCAGATCTTCAGCGAGAAATTCGCTTGCCCCGAGCATCCGAACATCTCGCTGAGCGAACTGGAGCCGCGGCTCTTCAGCTTTAACAGCCCTCACGGGGCGTGTCCGTCCTGCCATGGGCTGGGGACGACCAGCGAGTTTGATCCGGAGTTGATCGTGCCGGATGAATCGCTCTCGCTGGAAAACGGCGCGATCGAGGCCTGGCGCAAGCATGGCAAGCGGATGAACATCTACTACAGCCGCGTCCTCCGCCAATTCTGCCGCGACTTCGGCATCTCCTACTCCACGCCTTACAAGGACATCCCCAAAAAGGTCCAGCAAGCCCTCATGGAGGGCACCGACAAGCGCGGTGACCTCGGCACCGGCACCTGGTTCGAGGGAATTCTTCCGCACTTGCAGCGCCGCTATGAAAACACCGAGAGCGAATACGTCAAAGCTCGGCTCTACCAATACACCTCCGAGCAGCCCTGCGCCGTCTGCGGCGGCACGCGTCTTCGTACCGAGGCGCTGGCCGTGCGACTCCACACGACCGACAAATTGCCGATCAAGGCCGCCCCGCTCCCCAACGGCACCAATCTGCCGGGTTTCAGCATTTTCGACCCGCGCCCGTTGCCCGTTCAGCAGGCCGCCACACCTTTCAAACATCTTCCCCTAATCGAAGAAAGCCGTCCCCGAGTCGCTTGTTCGCGAGATCGCGGCGCGGCTGGGCTTCATGTTTGCCGTCGGCGTCGGATACCTCACCCTCGACCGCCAGACCGCCACACCCTCGGGCGGCGAAGGGCAGCGCATCCGCCTGGCCACGCAGGTCGGCAGTGGCCTCGTCGGCGTTTGCTATGTTCTCGACGAGCCGACGATCGGGCTGCATCAGCGCGATAACACTCGGCTGATTCGCACGCTCAAGCGGCTGCGGGACATCGGGAACTCCGTCATCATTGTCGAGCACGATGAGGACTGCATCCGCTCCGCCGACTACCTCATCGACATCGGCCCTGGCGCCGGCGCCCACGGCGGCAATGTCGTCTGCACCGGCCCCATGCCCCTGGTTTTGCAAAACACCCACAGTACGACGGTGAAATATCTGACCGGCGAATACACCATCGCCGTTCCGACCGCTCGGCGCCCGATGAACGCCGAGAAAAATGGGATCGAGCTCAAAGGCTGCCAGGAAAATAATCTCAAAAACATCGATGTCAAAATCCCCCTGGGGGGAATGGTCGGCAACACCGGCTGCCCGCGGTCAAGAAAACCCACCC